>NZ_JAIOKW010000060.1:0-22128 GCF_020093335.1 Pseudomonas fluorescens group sp.
CGATGACGGAGTGCCAGTCGACATCTATGTGACTGACACTCCGCTATCGGGGGCAAGCCCCCTCCCACATTTTTACCGCGTCGACTTATTGAACCGTCGACGAACCTTCCTGTTGCATGCGCTGCAGCTCTTGCGCGTACAGGGCATCGAAGTTCACCGGTGCCAGCATCAGCGCAGGGAACGAACCACGGGTGACCAGGCTGTCCAGGGTCTCGCGGGCATACGGGAACAGGATGTTCGGGCAGAACGCGCCCAGGGTGTGGCTCATGGATGCTTCGTCCAGGCCCTGGATCAGGAAGATACCGGCCTGTTGCACTTCAGCGATGAAGGCCACTTCTTCGCCGTTCTTGACGGTAACGGACAGGGTCAGCACGACTTCGTGGAAGTCGCCTTCCAGTGCTTTCTGGCGGGTGTTCAGGTCCAGCGCAACGCTTGGGGTCCATTCCTGACGGAAGATGGCCGGGCTTTTCGGCGCTTCGAACGACAGATCACGCACGTAGATGCGCTGCAACGAGAATTGTGGGCCTTGGGCTTCTGCTGCTTCGGTGTTCTGTTGGTCAGTCATCTCAGATCCTTGATCTTGGGGTCTTTTAGGGGTTGGGAGTCAGACGAGCAGCAGCGCATCGAGTTTACCCGCGCGCTCCAGGGCGAACAGGTCGTCGCAGCCACCGATGTGTTTGGCGCCGATCCAGATCTGCGGCACGGACGTGCGCCCCGCCTTCTGGGCCATTTCGGCACGCACCTGGGGTTTGCCATCGACCTTGATTTCTTCGAAGGCAACGCCCTTTTTCTCCAGCAAGGCCTTGGCCCGCATGCAGTAAGGGCACCAATCGCTGGAATACACGACAACCTGGCTCATATCACTTCACCAGTGGCAGGTTATCGCCGCGCCAGCTGCTGATGCCACCGGACAGCTTGGCGGCGGTGAAACCGGCCTTGAGCATTTCGCGCGCATGAGTGCCGGCGTGCTGGCCTTGGGCGTCGACCAGGATGATGGTCTTGGCCTTGTATTTTTCCAGCTCGGCCAGGCGTGCGATCAGCTTGTCCTGTGGAATATTCAGGGCGCCGACGATATGGCCGGTGGCGAAATCCTTGGCCGGGCGGATATCAACGACAACGGCCTCATCCTTGTTGACCAGCGCGGTCAGCTCCGACGTGCTCAGGCTGCGGCCACCACGGCTCATTTCATGAGCAATCAGCAGCGCCAGCAGGATGACGAAGGCACCCACGAGCAGATAGTGGGCAGTGGCAAATGCAATCAGGTGATCAACCATCAAGGAGGTTCCAGGGCGTTAAAATGGCGGTAAGTATACACAGCCGCCAGGGGGGGCCAACCCCCGTAAAGCGGTGACGTGGTCGGAACTTCGCTTTAAACTGCCACTCCCTTTTCAATTGTCTTCCTTTATTACCGCCGCGAGAGGATCTATGACTACTACGCCTAAACCTTTGGTCCTGATAATTCTCGATGGCTTCGGACACAGTGAAAGCCACCACGACAACGCGGTATACGCGGCCAAGAAGCCCGTACTCGACCGCTTGACCGCCACCGTACCCAACGGCCTGATCTCCGGCTCGGGCATGGACGTGGGCCTGCCGGACGGCCAGATGGGCAACTCGGAAGTCGGTCACATGAATCTCGGCGCCGGACGAGTGGTCTATCAAGACTTCACCCGCGTCACCAAAGCGATCCGCGACGGCGAGTTCTTCGAGAACCCAACCATCTGCGCCGCGGTCGATAAAGCCGTCGCCGCCGGCAAAGCGGTGCACTTCATGGGCCTGCTGTCCGATGGCGGCGTCCACAGCCACCAGGACCACCTGGTCGCCATGGCCGAACTGGCCTTCAAGCGCGGCGCCGACAAAATCTACCTGCACGCCTTCCTCGATGGCCGCGACACACCGCCGAAAAGCGCGCAATCCTCCATCGAGCTGCTGGACGCCACGTTCGCCGCCTTGGGCAAGGGCCGTATCGCCAGCCTGGTGGGCCGCTACTTCGCCATGGATCGCGACAACCGCTGGGACCGCGTCTCCCAGGCCTACAACTTGATCGTCGACGGCCAGGCCGACTTCCACGCCGCCACTGCCCAGGAAGGCCTTGAAGCCGCCTATGCCCGTGGCGAAAGCGACGAGTTCGTCAAAGCCACCACCATCGGTGAGCCGGTGAAGGTCGAAGACGGCGACGCCGTGGTGTTCATGAACTTCCGCGCAGACCGCGCACGCGAGCTGAGCCGCGTATTTGTCGAAGATGGTTTCAAGGAGTTCGAGCGCGCCCGCCAGCCAAAAGTCCAATACGTGGGCCTGACCCAATACGCCGCCAGCATCCCGGCCCCCGCCGCTTTTGCCGCCGGCACCTTGGATAACGTGCTGGGCGACTACCTGGCGAAAAACGGCAAGACCCAACTGCGCATCGCCGAAACCGAGAAGTACGCCCACGTGACGTTCTTCTTCTCCGGTGGCCGCGAAGAACCGTTCCCAGGCGAAGAACGCATCCTGATCCCATCGCCAAAGGTCGCCACCTACGACCTGCAACCGGAAATGAGTGCGCCGGAAGTCACCGACAAGATCGTCGACGCCATCGACAACCAGCGTTACGACGTGATCGTGGTCAACTACGCCAATGGCGACATGGTCGGCCACAGCGGCAACCTGGAAGCCGCGACCAAGGCCGTGGAATGCCTGGACCTGTGCGTCGGCCGCATCGTCGATGCCCTGGAGAACGTTGGCGGTGAAGCACTGATCACTGCCGACCACGGCAACTGCGAGCAGATGTCCGACGAATCCACTGGGCAAGCCCACACCGCCCATACCACCGAGCCGGTACCGTTCATCTACGTCGGTAAGCGCGACTTCAAAGTACGTGATGGCGGCGTGCTGGCGGATGTGGCACCGACAATGTTGATGCTGATGGGGTTGGAGAAGCCGGTGGAAATGACGGGCACTTCGATCCTGGTCTGATTCCCAGCGTCACCGAAAAATAATGTGGGAGGGGGCTTGCTCCCTCCCACATTGGATCTTCTGTGTTTGGTAGATATCTTTTCGCCATTCCAGCGCCGCTCGGCACCTATCTTGCCTTCCAGCCCGAATTGGGCGTTTTTTTTGCCGCGCTTGGCGGGCATACTAGGCCGTCCCTTTCCCTGGTGTCGCCCGCCTCTATGCTTCGCGCCTTGATTACCCTTGCTCTTGTCTGCCTGCTCCAACCGGCGTTTGCCGATGAGCGCGCACAAACCCAACAACAGTTGGACGCTACGCGTCAGGACATTACCGAGCTGAAAAAACTGCTCGGCAAGCTCCAGGAAGAAAAATCCGGGGTCCAGAAAGACCTGCGCGGTACGGAAACCGAGATGGGCAAGCTCGAGAAGCAGGTCCAGGAGCTACAAAAAGAATTAAAGAAGAGCGAGTCGGAACTGGAGCGACTCGACGCTGAGAAAAAAAAACTCCAGAGCGCCCGCGTTGAACAGCAACGCCTGATCGCTATCCAGGCCCGTGCCGCCTACCAGAACGGCCGCCAGGAATACCTCAAGCTGCTGCTCAACCAGCAGAACCCGGAAAAATTCGCGCGCACCCTGACCTACTACGACTACCTGAGCAAGGCCCGCATGGAGCAGTTGAAAAGCTTCAACGAGACCTTGCGCCAGTTGGTCAACGTCGAACAGGAAATCGCCAACCAGCAATCGCAGCTGGAAGACCAGAAAAACAGCCTCAATGCCCAGCGCGACGAGCTGGACAAGGTGCGCAAGGAGCGCCAGGTCGCCCTGGCCAAGCTCAATGACGACGTAAAAGCCCGTGACGCCAAGCTGCAGGCCCGCGAGCAGGACCAGGCCGACCTGGCCAAAGTGCTCAAGACCATCGAAGAAACCCTGGCTCGCCAGGCACGCGAGGCCGAAGAAGCGCGGCAAAAAGCGCTGATCGCCCAGCAGGAAGCCGAAAAAAAGCGCCAGCGTGAGGCCGAGATGGCTGCCACCTCGGACGCCCCGGCACCGCGTAAACCGGCGCATGCAGCCCCTGGCCCGCTGGTTTCCAGCGCAGGCGAATCGTTCGGTGGCCCTTTTGCTTCAGCGCGCGGCAAACTTCCATGGCCGGTTGATGGTCGATTACTGGCACGCTTTGGGGAAACCCGTGGCGATGACACCCGCGCCAAGTGGGATGGTGTGATGATCAGCGCCTCCGCCGGCAGCCAGGTCCACGCTGTTCACGGTGGCCGTGTCGTGTTTGCCGATTGGCTGCGGGGCGCCGGTTTGTTGGTGATTCTTGACCACGGCAATGGCTATTTGAGCCTTTACGGCCACAATCAGACTTTACTCAAGTCGGCAGGTGATGTTGTAAAAGCCGGTGAATCCATCTCCACTGTCGGTAACAGTGGTGGCCAGGACACCCCGGCGCTGTACTTCGCTATTCGTCAGCAGGGTCGCCCGAGCGATCCTGCACAATGGTGCAGATCCCAAGGATAGGGTCGCATCTACATTAGGAGTTCGTTCGACATGCTGCATTTGTCCCGCCTCACTTCGCTGGCCTTGACGATCGCCCTGGTGATCGGCGCGCCTCTGGCATTCGCCGACCAGGCCGCTCCGGCTGCACCCGCTGCCACGGCCGCAACCACCAAGGCGCCGTTGCCGCTGGACGAGCTGCGCACCTTTGCCGAGGTCATGGACCGGATCAAGGCCGCTTATGTCGAACCCGTAGATGACAAGACCCTGCTGGAGAATGCCATCAAGGGCATGCTCAGCAACCTCGATCCGCACTCCGCTTACCTGGGCCCGGAAGATTTTGCCGAGTTGCAGGAGAGCACCAGCGGTGAATTCGGCGGCCTGGGCATTGAAGTCGGCGCCGAAGACGGCAACATCAAGGTCGTCTCGCCGATCGATGACACCCCGGCGTCCAAGGCTGGCATCCAGGCCGGCGACTTCATCGTGAAGATCAACGGCCAGCCGACCCGTGGCCAGACCATGACCGAAGCCGTCGACAAGATGCGCGGCAAGATCGGCCAGAAAATCACCCTGACCCTGGTGCGCGACGGCGGCAACCCGTTCGACGTGACGCTGACCCGCGCGACCATTGTGGTCAAGAGCGTGAAGAGCCAGCTGCTGGAGTCGGGCTACGGCTACATCCGCATCACCCAATTCCAGGTCAAGACCGGCGACGAAGTGGCCAAGGCGCTGGCCAAGCTGCGCAAGGACAACGGCAAGAAACTCAGCGGCATCGTGCTCGACCTGCGTAACAACCCTGGCGGCGTGCTGCAGTCGGCGGTGGAAGTGGTCGACCACTTCATCACCAAGGGCCTGATCGTGTACACCAAAGGCCGTATCGCCAACTCCGAGCTGCGCTTCTCGGCCACCGGCAATGACCTCAGCGAAAACGTACCGCTGGCCGTGCTGATCAACGGTGGCAGCGCTTCGGCGTCGGAGATCGTCGCGGGCGCTCTGCAAGACCAGAAGCGCGGCGTGCTGATGGGCACCACCAGCTTCGGCAAAGGCTCGGTGCAAACCGTGTTGCCGCTGAACAACGAGCGTGCGCTGAAGATCACCACCGCGCTGTATTACACGCCGAACGGCCGCTCGATCCAGGCTCAAGGCATCGTGCCGGACATCGAGGTGCGCAAGGCCAAGATCACCAACGAGATCGACAGCGAGTACTACAAGGAAGCTGACCTGCAAGGTCACCTGGGCAATGGCAACGGCGGCGCCGACCAGCCGACCGGCAGCGGCAAGAAAGCCAAGCCAATGCCGCAGGACGATGACTACCAGCTGGCCCAGGCGCTTAGCCTGCTCAAGGGCTTGAGCATCACCCGCAGCCGTTGATATGCGTTTTGCCCTGATCATCGCTGTGCTGTGCAGCCTGGCAGGCGTCGCTCACGCGACGCCTGCCGGCGAGCCTCAAAAAGCCTACCTGACCCTCATCATCGACGACCTCGGGCAAAACCTGCCCCGGGATCGTCGCGTGCTGGCCCTGCCCGGGCCGGTGACCACGGCGATCATGCCCGACACGCCCCACGCCGCCGAATTCGCCCGCGAAGCCCACAAGGCCGGCAAGATCGTGATCCTCCACATGCCCATGGACCCGGCCACGGGGCCGTTCGCCTGGCACCCCGAATTGCCTATCGAAGAACTTGGCAAGCGACTGGACGCCGCGTTCCAGGCGGTGCCCTATACCGCCGGCATCAACAACCACATGGGCAGCCGCATGACGGCGCAACCGGCCGCCATGGCCTGGTTGATGGCCGAGTTGCAACGGCGCAACAAGTTCTTTGTCGACAGCCGCACCAGCGCCCAAACCGTCGCCGCCGCCGAAGCGCAGAAGATCGGCCTGGCGCATGTCTCGCGGGATGTGTTCCTCGATGACGAGCGCACCGAGGCGGCGATTACCACGCAGTTGCAAACCGCAATCAAGCTGGCACACAAACAAGGTTCGGCCGTGATGATCGGCCACCCTTATCCACAAACCCTGGCAGTGCTGGAGCGCGAGTTGCCCAAGCTCAAGGCCCAGGGCGTCGACTGGATTGATATCAAGTTGATGATCAGCGTACGCGGCAACCAGGCCATGGCCGGGCACGGCAAAAATGGCACCTACCGCCCATCGCCGACTAAATAACTACCCCCGCTCTGCCAGTTGCCCCCTCGATAGTTGACGCCTGCCCCGCATCAATTCGAGGATGACCATGAAAACCCTTTATCCCGCGCTGATCTGCGCGCTGCTGACTGCGTGCCCTGTGTATCTATGGGGCGCGTCCAAAGACTTTGGTGAAGGCCTGGCCAACGCCAGCGCTCCACGCCTGCTGACCAACGCCAACCAACAACATAATCACTGGAGCGGCATCGGCCGCATCCGCAACGATAAGGCACTCTGCACCGCGACCCTACTGGATACCCGCGATGAACAAGGCATTTCCGGCCCGGCTTACATCATCACCAGCAGCCATTGCATTCACCGTGTCAGTGGTGCCGTCATCAAGGACCAGGTACTCAAGGGTCATATCAGCTTCAACTACTTTGATGACACGTTGGAGCAGCTCAAGACCTACCCGCTCAAGACCCTGAAGTGGGGTAGCAGCCACGGCGTCGACCTGGCACTCATCGAGCTCGATATTCCGCTGTCCGCCTTGATCAGCAATGGCATCGAGCCGATGAAACTGGCCGAGGACCTACCTGACGAAGCACGCCCGATTCTTGCTCTGATCGTCCCTGAATGGAACACGCTGCACCTGTCAGCGTGCCTTCAACAGGCCTCTCAAGAGGTGGTGGAGCAACCTTTTGTCTGGCGCGTAACCATGAAAAACCAGTGCAAGGGCGTGCAATCAGGCGCATTCGGTGCACCGCTGGTGGATCGCGCCACCAATACGCTGTTCGGCATTCTCAGCAGTACAACCATCGGCCAGGCCGCAGCTAAAAAGTGTCAGCGCGACGCACCATGCGAGGTGAGGGATGGCAAGGCGAGTTGGCATGCCGACAGTAACTACGGCAGTCCTGTCGTGTTCCTCAAGCACTGTTTTGTGGAGGGCGTGCTGACTGACAACGAGCAGACCTGCAACCTCTACCCCGCGACGTCCATCACCTTCAGCAGCCCTGAGCCGCTGCAACAATATTTCGTCAAAAGACCCGGAGACAAGGGCCGGAATATCACGCCAAGCTGGAACCTGGAATTTACTACCACCAGCCGGCTCTATCGCTACAAGGCCGTACGCCGTGCCAGCGAATGTGAAAACCCCGTGCATTACAGCCCGCCGATCAACAGCCACAACGCATCGATCAAGGACCCCATCGGTCCGCAAACCGGCATGCATCTGTTGTGCATCCTGGGGGTCGAATCAGACCAGGCGGTGAGCAACAGCGCGATGCGCAATGCCTTGACGCTGGCGGTCGAACTCGCTGAACCGGCGGCGACCCGCGCCCCAGATGTCAGCATCGTGCTCGACAGGCAGTTTTTGCAGCGCTACACCGTTATCTGGAACCTGGCGCCACCCTTTATGAGCCGCTACACCTACAAATTCGGCCCAGCTCAGCGAACAGATTGCCTGGCACCCGAAGGCTATCGGACACTGCCGCCCAAGCGCAGCGATACGGAAGAATCCGATGACGCAGAGGACCTCTTCGGCATGCCTCCCCTGGACCAGGCCCCCGATGCACCGCATCAGAAGTTCGCGCAGATTATTTCCACGCACAACCAGCCGATAAAAATCTGTACCTACGCATTCGACCAGGCAGGCCAGCCTTCAGGCTTGCGTGTGGACCTGCTCAAACCACGTTGACCACTAGAGATAACGCGCCATGATCTCGTCAACACGCCCTTCTTTGCGCAGTTGGTTCAACGCTGCTTGAAGCTTGTCCACAAGCTCATCAGGCACGTCCTTGTTCAGCGCGAGGTAAAGCTGAGCACTGTTAAAACGCAGCACCGTCTTGAGCCCGGTCACACCGACCTGGCGAGCCAGGTACCGGCCGGCCGGATCGCCGGTAGCCCACAGGTCGATCTGACCCTCCAGCAGCTTTTGCGCGTTGTCCTGGTCGCGCAACACCACCATCGGCTTAAGGCCCTGCTTCTCCAGGG
Organism: Pseudomonas fluorescens group sp.; assembly: GCF_020093335.1. NCBI lineage: Bacteria > Pseudomonadati > Pseudomonadota > Gammaproteobacteria > Pseudomonadales > Pseudomonadaceae > Pseudomonas > Pseudomonas fluorescens group sp. The sequence continues at coordinate 8,533 of NZ_JAIOKW010000060.1, forward strand.
TCTCGGCGATGGCGTCGCCTTTATAAGCGCCGATCTTGTAGCGACGGGCGTGCTCGAGGTCGCTCAACTGGATCTTGCTATCTGCCTTGGCCAGCAGCACCCAATCGTCGGGACCGATAGGCCCGACCCATTTGAACAGCGCTTCACGGTCCGGCAGGCGGGCCATCACGAACACGCCGTAACCGGGTTTTTCCAGGGCGAGTTTGTAGATTCGCTCCCAAGGGAAACGCAGGGTGAGGCTGTAGGAAATGCCGGCGCGCTTGAAGGTCTCGCGCATGATGTCCACGGCGATGCCTTCGATGTTCTCGTCCTTGGCGAAATTCTTGCCGTTTTTTGCCATGTTGTAGGGCGGGAAGTTTTCCGTCAGCAACACCAGGGAGGCGTCAGACGATTCATCGGCGTGGCCAGGGCCAGCCAACAGGAGCGACGTACTGGCGAGGGCGAGCAGCAGGTGTTTGAACATGAAGGTTACCGGAATCCATGGCAAGCGCAGAGATTGCCGCGCGCTTGCCATGGTGTCCAGCAGCGTTTAGCGAACGACGATACCGCGCGCCGCCATGTAGGCCTTGGCCTCGGGGACGGTGTATTCGCCAAAGTGGAAAATACTCGCCGCCAGCACTGCGCTGGCGTGGCCTTCGATCACGCCGTCAGCCAGGTGCTGCAGGTTGCCGACGCCGCCGGAAGCGATCACCGGGATACCCAACGCATCGCTGATGGCACGGGTCACGCCCAGATCGAAGCCGTTTTTCATGCCGTCCTGGTCCATGCTGGTCAGCAGGATTTCACCGGCGCCCAGGCCTTCCATCTTCATCGCCCATTCCACCGCATCCAGACCGGTAGGCTTGCGGCCGCCGTGGGTGAAGATCTCCCAGCGCGGGGTTTCGCCCGGGCCGGAGACTTTCTTGGCGTCGATGGCCACCACAATGCATTGCGAACCAAAGTGCTGCGCGGCCTCGCCGACAAACTCCGGGTTGAACACCGCAGCGGTGTTGATCGAGACCTTGTCCGCGCCGGCATTGAGCAGGTTGCGGATGTCTTGCACGGTGCGCACGCCACCGCCCACGGTCAGCGGGATAAACACCTGGCTGGCCATGCGCTCGACGGTATGCAGGGTGGTGTCGCGGCCATCGACGCTGGCGGTGATGTCGAGAAAGGTAATCTCGTCGGCACCCTGCTCATCGTAGCGACGGGCGATTTCCACCGGGTCTCCGGCGTCACGGATGTTCTCGAACTTGACGCCCTTGACCACGCGACCGTTGTCGACGTCCAGGCAAGGGATGATGCGTTTGGCCAGCGCCATGGTCAGTCCTCAGCCGTTGTAGGCGTCGCAGTAAGCCTGGGCTTCGGCGACGTCCAGGGTACCTTCGTAGATCGCGCGGCCGGTGATGGCGCCGATGATGCCGGGGGCCTTGGCGTCCAGCAGCGACTTGATGTCGCCCAAGTTGTGGATACCGCCGGAAGCGATCACCGGGATCTTGGTCGCAGCGGCCAGCGCAGCGGTGAACGGCACGTTGCAGCCCTGCATCATGCCGTCTTTGGCGATGTCGGTATAAACGATGGCAGACACGCCATCAGCTTCGAACTGCTTGGCCAGGTCGATCACCTGCACGGTGCTGATCTCGGCCCAACCGTCGGTGGCGACGAAACCATCTTTAGCGTCCAGGCCCACGATGACCTTGCCAGGAAACGCGCGGCAGGCTTCGGCGACGAACGCCGGGTCTTTCACAGCCTTGGTGCCGATGATTACGTAGCTCACACCGGCTTTTACGTAGTGCTCGATGGTTTCCAGCGAGCGGATACCGCCGCCGATCTGGATCGGCAGGTTCGGGTAGCGCTTGGCGATCGCGGTGACCACCTCGCCGTTGACCGGCTGGCCTTCGAAGGCGCCGTTCAAGTCCACCAGATGCAGACGACGGCAGCCCCCTTCCACCCATTTGGCAGCCATGCTCACCGGGTCGTCGGAGAACACGGTGGAGTCTTCCATGCGGCCTTGGCGCAGACGTACGCAGGCGCCGTCCTTGAGATCGATAGCGGGAATAATCAGCATCTGGCAAACCTTATTCGATATTCAGCAATGCTTGGGAAATCAGGGTTTCTCAAGCGACCACAGGTCGCTTTCGATGCTTTCGAACCTTTCTTTAAGGAGCGTCTGCGTGTCGAAAATCGCCCTGTTGTAATAGTGCGGAGCCACTTCGGTGGTGAACAGCTCAAGAATTTCGGCGACCTCGAACGAGCCCAGCTTGAGCTCGAAGCGGTCCTCCATGAAGCGCTTGATCTTGAGGGTAGCCTCACTCTCCTGTTCGGGCGTGAGGTTCAAGACCGGCTGCTTCGGCTTCCTGGCCATTTACCAGCGCCCGTCCCAGGCGGCGAAGTTCTGCAGCAATTGCAGGCCATGGGTATGGCTCTTCTCCGGGTGGAACTGCACGGCAAACCGCGAACCTTCGGCCAGCGCGGCGGCGAAGTCGACGCCGTAGTGCCCGCCACCCACCACCTGGCCCGGCTTACCGGCGGCGATGTAGTAGCTGTGCACGAAGTAGAAGCGCGCCATGTCCGGCACTTCGTGCCAGAGCGGGTGATCGACGCTCTGGCGCACTTCGTTCCAGCCCATGTGCGGGACTTTCAAGTGTTCGCCGTCTTCATGCAGGTCTTTGCCGAAGAACTTCACCTGGCCTGGGAACAGGCCGATGCAGTCGACGCCATCGTTCTCTTCACTGCTGTCGAGCAAGGCTTGCATGCCTACGCAGATGCCGAGGAACGGACGATCCTGGCTGACTTCGCGCACTAGGCTGTCAAAGCCCAGGCGGCGGATCTCGGCCATGCAGTCGCGAATCGCGCCAACGCCGGGAAACACCACCCGGTCAGCTTCGCGAATCACGTTGGCATCGCTGGTGATCAGCACTTTGCCGGCGCCTACATGCTCGAGGGCCTTGGCCACCGAGTGCAGGTTACCCATGCCGTAATCGATAACCGCGACCGTCTGCATTACAGGACGCCCTTGGTCGAAGGCATTTGCCCGGCCATGCGGTCGTCCAGCTCTACGGCCATGCGCAGTGCGCGGCCGAAGGCCTTGAACACGGTTTCGATCTGGTGGTGGGTATTGGTGCCGCGCAGGTTGTCGATGTGCAGGCTGACCAGTGCGTGGTTGACGAAACCCTGGAAAAATTCCTGGAACAGGTCGACATCGAAGCCGCCGACGGTGGCGCGGGTGTAGGGCACGTGCATCTGCAGGCCTGGGCGGCCAGAGAAGTCGATGACCACACGCGACAGCGCTTCGTCCAGCGGGACATAGGCGTGGCCGTAGCGACGGATGCCTTTTTTGTCGCCGATGGCCTTGGCAAATGCCTGGCCGAGGGTGATGCCTACGTCTTCCACCGTGTGGTGGTCGTCGATATGCAGGTCGCCCTTGCTGACGATATCCAGGTCGATCAGCCCGTGACGGGCGATCTGGTCCAGCATGTGCTCAAGAAAAGGTACACCGATATCAAATCGGGCCTTTCCGGTGCCATCCAGGTTGATCGAGGCTTTGATCTGGGTTTCCAGAGTGTCGCGCTCGACGGACGCCTTACGTTCGGCCATCACCAGCTCCGCAAAATCATTGGGCGAAAAAGGCAGCCATTATAGGGGCGCGGGCGCTAAACAGAAACATCGGAGGGGATAAGACTGATGGAGTGTCGGAGATAGACATGTGCATACAACTGCGGGAGCAGGCTTGTGTGGTGAGCGGGCTTGCCCCGCGCTGGGTTGCGAAGCAACCCCAGAAACAGCCACGGCGCGCTGACTGAAAGAACGAGGTGGCTTCATTGGGTCGCTTCGCAACCCAGCGCGGGGCAAGCCCGCTCACTACAACAAGCGGGCTGCCACACAGAGCGCATCTAAATCAGTGGAACAGAACCGCAGTCTTCTGCAAGGTCACCCACACACCCCACGCCAACGGAATACCCACCACCAGCCAGGCCGCGATGGCCAATGGCACGGTGCCGGAAGCGGCTTTCCACTCCAGGGAAGTGGTGGCATCCGCCCCTTTGTCATGACCCAGCGCCTGTTCGGCGGCCAATTCGGCATCGGTCATGAAGTACTTGTCCGCCACCGGGCGAACCAGCAGGTTGCAGATGAAACCCAGCACCAGCAGGCCGGCGAGGATGTACAAGGTGATGTCATAGGCAGCCGCGCGTTCAACGCCGATGCTCAACTGATATTCACGCAGGTAGTTCACCAGCACCGGGCCCAAGACGCCCGCAGCGGCCCAGGCGGTCAGCAGGCGACCGTGGATCGCGCCGACCATTTGCGTACCGAACAGGTCGGCCAGGTAGGCAGGAACGGTCGCAAAACCACCCCCGTACATCGACAGGATGATGCAGAACGCCGCCACGAACAGCGCCACGTTGCCCAGGTGCCCCAGGTTCGGGATCAGCGCGTACAGGGCAAAGCCCAGGGCGAAGAACACGAAATAGGTGTTTTTACGGCCCAGGTAGTCGGAGAACGACGCCCAGAAGAAGCGGCCGCCGATGTTGAACAGGCTCAACAGACCGGTGAAACCTGCCGCGATGGCCGCGATGGAGGCCAGTTGACCGGCATCCAGTTGACCGAACGGCACATCAACACCCAGCAATTTGCCGCCGAACACTTCCTGCAGCAGCGGCGAAGCCATGCCGAGGATGCCGATACCGGCGGATACGTTCAGGCACAACACCAACCAAACCAGGCGGAATTGCGGGGTTTTCCACGCCACGTTCACGTGCACGTGACGGTGGGTGATCATCGCGTTGCTGGCCTTTTTCGCCGGGGCGGTCCAGCCCTCAGGTTTCCAGCCGGTCGGCGGAACCCGATAAGACAGTGCGCCGCCGATCATGAACACAAAGTAGATCGCCGCCATCACCAGGAAGCTCTGCCATACGCCCACGCTGGTCGGCGTGGCAAAGTGGCCCATCAACGCTGCGGCCAGGGGTGCACCTACCATCGCGCCGCCGCCAAAGCCCATGATCGCCATACCGGTGGCCATGCCACGCTTGTCCGGGAACCACTTGATCAGGGTCGACACGGGAGAGATGTAGCCCAGGCCCAGGCCGATACCGCCGATGACCCCGGAGCCGATCCACATCAGCCAGATCTGGTGGGTATAGATACCCAAGGCCGAAATCAGCAGCCCGCCGCACCAGCACAACGCCGATACAACACCGGCCTTACGTGGCCCGGCATGTTCCAGCCAGCCGCCCCAGATCGCTGCCGAGCAGCCCAGGAAGATGAAGAACAGGGTGTAGATCCAGCCCAGCATGGAGATGGGCCAGTCGCATTGGGACGAGAAGACTTGGGCGATGAAGCTCATGTCCGGCGCGCAGGCGACCGGTTTGGTAACACCCAGTGCCTTGGACAGAGGCAGCCAGAACACCGAGAACCCGTAGGCCATGCCGATGCACAGGTGGATGGCCAGGGCGGCCGGTGGAACCAGCCAGCGGTTGAAGCCGGGCTTGGCGATGATGCGTTCCTTGGACAGGAACGCTGGCTTTGCAGCAGATGAACCTGCCGCAGTGCTAGTGCTCATTGGTGTTTCCCCCAGTTGTTAGTATGTGTCCGTCAGGCGCTCTCTCCCTCGGCCTTGCACGCAAAGCGTGGCCGTTTTGTTGAGTGAAGCTCCATTTTAGGCGCGACCTTAGGTCGCAGAAGGCGGACGAACGTGCAGAGATTAGCACCTGTCGATGACAGAAAAACCAAAGTGACATCACCTTTTTCAGGAAATCTGTTTTTTGACGCCAAAAACCCGCTTTCCCCGCCCCTGGATACAATGTAACGATCGGGGCACTGACGCAGGCCGTCGGGCGTTATACTCTGCGGCTAAATTTTGAAATCGACATACAAGGACTCGCCCATGAAAGCGTTCGGCAAAATCCTGGGTCTGGTACTTCTCGGGCTGTTGCTGATCATTGTGGCTCTGGGTTTTGCCCTGACCCATCTCTTCGATCCCAACGACTATAAAGACGAGATTCGCCAGATTGCCCGCGACAAGGCCCACATCGAGCTGACGCTCAATGGCGATATCGGCTGGAGCCTGTTCCCGTGGCTCGGCCTTGAACTGCACGAAGCCAGCGTGGCAACCCTGACCGCGCCGACCCAACCGTTCGCCGACCTGCAGATGCTCGGCCTCTCGGTGCGCGTGCTGCCGTTGCTGCGCCGCGAAGTGCAGATGAGCGACGTGCGTGTCGAAGGCCTGAACCTGCGCCTCAACCGTGACAAGCAAGGTCATGGCAACTGGGAAGACATCGGCAAGAACGTGACTGAGGCGAGCGTCGGCAGCCCTGGCTCGGTTGAGCAGCCGGCCGAATCCGAACCGGAAAAGCCGGCAAAACCCATCCGCCTGGACATCGACAGCCTGACCATCAACAACGCCCGCGTTGAATACAACGATGAGCAGACCGGCAAACAGTTCAGCGCCGAAAGCATTCAACTGAGCGCCGGTGCGGTGCACGAAGGCGCCAGCATTCCGGTGAAACTCACCGCCTTCTTCGGCAGCAACCAGCCGGTGATGCGCGTCAAGACCGAGCTCAACGGCAACCTGCGGATCCAGCGGGCACTCAAGCGCTATCAGCTTGAAGACATGAAGATCACCGGCGAAGCCACGGGCGAGCCGCTGCAGGGCAAGACCGTGACGTTCTCCACCCAGGGCCAGCTGCTGGTGGACCAGGCGGCCAATATCGCCGAATGGACCAACATGAAGCTGTCGGCCAACCAACTGCGCGCGTTGGGCGAACTGAAGGTCAACGACCTGGACAAGACTCCGCAGCTCAGCGGCGCCCTGTCGATCGCCCAGTTTGACCTGGCCAAGTTCCTCGACAGCGTCGGCCACCCATTGCCGCCGATGGCCGACGGCAGCCTGAGCAAGGTCGAGCTGGTCAGCCGCCTCAAGGGCACGCCGACCAGCGTGGCCCTGGAAGACCTGAACCTGAAACTCGACGGCAGCACCTTCACCGGTCGCGTCGCCGTGGAGGATTTCGCCAAGCAATCCCTGCGCGTTCAGCTCAAGGGCGACACCTTCAACGCCGACAACTACCTGCCGGCCAAGTCTGAATCGGCCAAGGGTGCGGCGGCCGCACGCCAGGCCGAAGTACAGAACAGCGAAGCCGGGGCCATGGCCGCCGGCGGCACCACGCCGCTGCCCGATGCTCCGACCAAAGGCGCCTGGAGCACCGACAAACTATTGCCATTGACCCGCCTGCGCACGCTGGACGTGGATGCCGACCTTGCGTTCGGCCAACTGACCCTGAGCAAGTTGCCGATCCAGAATGCGGTGCTCAAAGCCTCCGGCCTTGATGGTCAGCTCAAGCTCGACACCTTGAGTGGCGGTCTCTACAACGGTAGCTTCCAGGCCAACGGCAACCTTGATGTGCGCCAGGACATTCCCGTGCTGGCGCTGCAGAGCCGGATCAAGCAAGTACCGGTCGAGCGCATCCTGCAAGCCCAGGGGCAAACCCCGCCGGTGAAGGGCCAGATCACCCTCGACAGCAACCTCACGGGCCGTGGCAACAGCCAGAAAGCCTTGATCGACAGCCTCAACGGCACCGCCAGTTTTGTGATCAACAACGGTGTGCTGCTCAATGCCAACCTTGAGCAGCAACTGTGCACCGGCATCGCCTTGCTCAACCGCAAGACCTTGAGCAGCACGCCGCAAGGCAAGGACACGCCGTTCCAGGAGCTGAAGGGCAACCTGACCTTCCGCAACGGGGTCGCCAGCAACCCCGACCTGAAAGTGCGCATCCCAGGCCTGACCGTCAACGGTAATGGCGACGTCGACCTGCGTGTTTTGGGCATGGATTACCGCGTCGGCATCATAGTCGAAGGCGACCAGCGTGATACGCCGGACCCCGCCTGCCAAGTCGGCGCCAACTTCCAGGGCATCGAAGTGCCGCTGCGCTGCCGTGGCCCGCTGGAACTAGGCGCCAAGGCGTGCCGCCTGGACAAGGACGGCTTGACCCAGGTCGCCATCAAGGCGGCCGGCAACAAGCTCAGCGACAAGCTGGAAGAGAAGCTCGACAAGGTGAACCCGCAACTTAAAGACGCTTTGAAGGGCCTGTTCAAGCGATGAGAAACGAGCAGTTTTCAGAGGCCGTACTCGATTGGTACGACCGCCACGGCCGCCATGACCTGCCCTGGCAACAGGGCATCACGCCTTATCGGGTGTGGGTCTCGGAGATCATGCTGCAGCAGACCCAGGTGAGCACCGTGCTCAATTACTTCGACCGATTCATGGCCTCGCTGCCGACGGTCGAAGCCCTGGCCGCCGCGCCGGAAGACGAAGTGCTGCACCTGTGGACCGGCCTGGGTTACTACACCCGGGCGCGCAACCTGCAAAAGACCGCGAAGATTGTCGTGGCCGAGTACGGTGGTGAGTTTCCCAGGGACGTCGAAAAGCTGACCGAACTGCCGGGCATCGGCCTGTCCACCGCCGGCGCGATCGCCAGCCTGAGCATGGGACTGCGTGCGCCGATCCTCGACGGCAACGTCAAACGCGTACTGGCACGTTTTACCGCACAAGAGGGCTACCCCGGCGAACCCAAGGTGGCCAAGCAGCTGTGGGCCACCGCAGAACGCTTCACGCCGCATGATCGCGTCAATGCCTACACCCAAGCGATGATGGACATGGGCGCCACGCTCTGCACCCGCAGCAAACCCAGCTGCCTGCTGTGCCCGCTGGAAAAAGGCTGCGAAGCCCACATGCTCGGCCTGGAGACGCGCTACCCGATCCCCAAGCCGCGCAAGACCATCCCGCAGAAGCGCACGCTGATGCCGCTGCTGGCCAATGCCGAGGGCGCGATCCTGCTTTACCGTCGCCCTTCCACGGGCCTGTGGGGCGGCCTGTGGAGTTTGCCCGAGCTGGACGACCTGCAAGACCTCGAACACCTGGCCAACCAGCACGCGCTGGAACTGGGCAAGCCACAGGAACTGCCGGGGCTGATCCACACCTTCAGCCACTTCCAGCTCGCCATCGAACCCTGGCTGGTCCAGGTCGAGGAATCCGCCCATCACGTGGCCGAGGCCGACTGGCTCTGGTATAACCTCGCCACCCCGCCGCGCCTGGGCCTTGCCGCCCCGGTGAAAAAACTGCTGAAGCGCGCGGCCGACGTATTGAACGCAGGAGTTTCGTCATGACCCGCACCATTATCTGCCGCAAGTACAAAGAAGAATTGCCAGGCCTGGAGCGCCCTCCGTATCCGGGCGCCAAGGGCCAGGACATTTTCGATCACGTCTCCGCCAAAGCCTGGGGCGACTGGCTGAAACACCAGACCCTGCTCATCAACGAAAAACGCCTGAACATGATGAACGCCGAAGATCGTAAATACCTGGCGGGCGAGATGGACAAGTTCTTTTCCGGCGAGGAATACGCCAAGGCCGACGGCTACGTGCCGCCTGCTCAATAATTGATCAAAAACCAGGATCGGCACGTAAGCGACGGTAATAATTAAATATTTTTTGAAAACTTGCTTGACGACCCCCTGAAAAACCCGTTTAATGCGCCCCGTTGCCCAGATAGCTCAGTCGGTAGAGCAGGGGATTGAAAATCCCCGTGTCGGCGGTTCGATTCCGTCTCTGGGCACCAAATACCGAAACCCCTGATTCCGCAAGGTCTCAGGGGTTTTTTCGTTTCTGGACCTTCAAGCTGCGCTCTGTGTCCGCTCAACGACATTACGGCCGATACAGCGGGAATGCCTCTATCAGCGGCACTATTTCCCGGCCCGTCTCTATTGCACTTTCCGAGGGATCGCTCGGTCTTGGGATATTCCTGGCAAAGTGAAAGATAATGGTCTGCCCGGTGGTACCGTCCTTGTAATACTTGAAATAACTGATTTCCGAGAATTGCCCGTCTTTACGCAATGATGCGGGATAAAACATCATCGAATAATCGATTCCGGTTTTATTGTCGGTCAGCAGGATCGCCGGCATGTTCGGATTTTCTTGCTGGTGAAGCTGGATGGCGCGCTTGGCGAGGTCGAGGGGTTTGAAGCGGTTCATCTCGCGAGGTACGACGGTAAAGTCCACCATTTCATTCCAGGCATCGATGCTTTCCTCTGCGGGGAAATACTCCCACAAGCCCGGTTTTTGGAATTTCAGGACGAACGTCTTGCCGCCGAACACCACCGTTTTGGTGTCGGCAATCGACGGACTAGACATGTCGGAGGTAAGCGGCGTAGCGCAGCCGTAGAGCAACACGAAGGCGGATAACACAAGCAATGTGGCTTTCATTTCAATCCTTGAAAATGTGCGTCAGTGTATTTTGCGCAGGTCACAGTAGCCTGTGGTTTCAAGCGGTTCGGACATGAAGGGGTGTATCGCGGTTCGATTCGGTCTCTGGCACTCGCCTGAGGCGATTCAACCTCGCCCTAGCGGATCGCTCACCCCCGATCCCACATCAACGTAAACACCGCCACCCGCTCCTGATCGGAAATCTGAAACCCCCGCGCCTCCACCCGATCAATCCAACCCTGCGCCGACAGCCTCTCCCCAAAGCGCACCAATCGCCCGTAGCGCTTGAAGACAGCCCTCAACACATTGATCATCGCCGGGTAGCTGCAGCCACCGTCGAAGCAAATGCTCAACCGGCCAAATCGGGAGCGGCCGATCACGTGGCCACCGTCAGGCCGCTTAACGTCCTTTTTCGTCATATCCATGATGCTTCCAGTACGACAACGCGAAAAAACAGCACAACTGAATGACCAGTCGGTCACTCAGCTGGCCGAACATACAGCAACTGGCTGATTCATTTCAGCAAAAACACCATCAGCGGGTTGTCGTTCAACCGCCCTTCAAAGCTTGGAGCCAGATGCTCCAGAGGCGTTCCATACAGCAGCGCAGTTTCCTTACGCGCCACTATCACCCAGGCCGGTCGGGGCAAGTCCCCCAGTTGCTCAAGCGCTTTACTGCCGATAAAGACTGGTTGCTCGTCGTGATCCAGGTTCATCATGTAGCGCACCGCCCAAGTGTCCCGACCCAGGTTGATAAACACCAGCGGACCCGGCTGCTCGGCACGCAGCGCCTCTACCTGGCCAACAAACTGCCGGGTATCGAATTGCAGATCCTTGGCCGGCTCCACCACCGCCACCAACAGCAGCCATTGCGCCGCCAATGCAATCAGGCTGAGCCATACCAAACGGCCAACCCGACGCCAGGCGACCAGCGCCGCCATTTGCAGCACCACCAGCACGCCGATCAGCAACGGCAACGATACGTTTGGCCAATAGCCATGCTTCTGCCAGGCATGCCGACAGACAAAGACCACCACCACGCACAACGCCGGCAGCGCCGCGACAAGCCCTTCGTAGCATCGACGTACGCCCGCGAGCCACCCTTGCGCCTGCAGCAGCCCATAGGCTGCGACAGCCGCAAACATCGGCACCATGGGCAGGATGTAATAGGCGCGCTTGAAGTGCGGCACCGACAGCCCGAGCAGGATCATCAAGCCGCAGGCGCCGAGCCGCGCCACCAAGTGCAGAGTGCCCTCGAACCGCTCGGGCCAGCGGTGACGCAGGGCAATCATTGTGGCCAGCGCCAATGGCACCACCGGGAAGTAGCGGTACAAGCTCAGCTGGAAGTAGAAATAGAACGGCTCGCCGATTTCATCGAGACGCCCGCCCACCTGCATCTTGAACACCTCATCGGCAAATGCGTCACCCCCGCTGATGCGCGCCAACTTCATCAACAACCACCAACAGGCTGCCAACAGCACCAGACCGACGCTGCCGTGGATCAGCACCTGCTTCACACGCTCTCCAGGCTTGCCCAGCGCCCAATACACGCACACCACGCCGCAGACCTCGATCAAGCCCAACGGCCCACGTATCGCGAAGCCCAGAATGAACAGAGGGAATACCGCAAGCCGCCTCCAGCGACCACCGCTGTGCAGCAGGTAGAAACTGCCGACACAGAGCAACGCCACCATCTGGTCCAGGCACACCGAGCGGGATTTTTCGAGCAGTTGGGTGGTGAGCAAGGTCAACAACACCGTGAGCAGCGCCCACTGGCGATTAGCCGGAACCAGCAAGCGATAGATCACGGCCACCACCCCAGCGGACGCCAGGGCGGTGGGCAGCACATTCGCCAGATGGTTGGGCGCCCCAAACAGCCGGGCAAACACCCAGCTGAAGAAGGTCGCGGTGCCGGGGTAATCCGCGTAAGGCTGCCCGTAGGTGGTCGGGAAAAGACTCGCACCATGGCGAAACATTTCTTGCAGGAACAGCGCCCAGCGGCCGTCAAATCCTTGGGGCTGCTGATCCCAGATTCCCAAGGTGAACAGCAATAGGGCGAACACAAAAATGCCCAGTGATTCCAGGCGAAAACGGCTGCGGTGATCCATCGGTTGACCTGTCAGGTAAGGGACGCCGACTTATGGTGCAGACCGTCCTGCTGAATAGCGCCTGAACAGACCTGAACATTCCCGCGTTTACCGACCTGCGGGCCATATCCACTGCGGGATCAACCGAACGTAAATCAACTCCCCAATGAGCTCGACCAGGGTTTGCAGGACCACAGCCGTCGCCGCCAACCCGCGCACATCCTCGGGCAAAGCCAATGCCAAGGGCAGTACCACCAGCGAGTTACGTGTCGACGCGCTGAACGTCACCGCCCGCGCCGTTACCGCAGGAAGCGCAAACAGCCGCGACGCCAGCGCCCCCATCAGCGGCGCCAGCAACACGAAGCCGATGTACACCGGGATCACCGGCAGCAACAGGTTGATATCCCGCACCACAGAGGTGATTTGCGAGCCGACCACCACAAACAGCACCAGCGCCATCGCCGGCACCGGCAGCCACACCCAGGCGCTGTTCCAGACACTGGCAATCGATGATCGCCGCGCCAGCGCAGTCGTGACCACAGCCAGCAGCATCGGCGCCACGATCAACAAGAGGAACGCCTCGATAAACGGCCGCGCCTCGACCACCCCCTCGGATTGCGCGCCGAGCATCAGGCCCAGATAGATCGGCAACAGCGCCAACTGCAGCAGCAACAGCACCGGCGTAGCCGCCAGCATCAACCGCGAATCCCCCTTACCGATGTGGGTAAACACCACCACGTAGTCGATGCAGGGCGTCAGCAACACCAGCAAAGCGCCCACGAGCAACGCCGGACGGCCCACGAGGCTTTGGGTCAATGCCCACACCAGTAACGGAACGAGAATAAAGTTGGCCAGCAGCAATGCCGACAGGAAGCGTTTGTTGCCCCAGCTTTGACGCAGGTCCAGAAACGGGATTTGCAGGAACATCGCATACATCAGCACCGCGATCGCGGGCGTGACCAGTGCGCTGAGGCTGTGGGCAAATGAGGGGGCGAGCAGGCCGAGAACGGCCGCCAGCAGCACGGCTGCGAAGTAGACCGGGATCTGGTTGTGTTCGAGGCTGTCGCGGGACATGAAGGCTGGCTCAGATGGATCGAAAGGTGGTCAGCCTAAGCATACGAGGTGGCAAGGTCGAGCACCCTGACAATCTCCGCGATCACGGTGCACGGAATTTGTTAAGTTCGACGTCTTATAAAAACGCGTGAGCCTGCATGCCCTCACCCGAGGCGTAAGGACCCAGTAGCGCCATGAACCTTCCAACCCGCCCCACCCCGCTAGCG
>NZ_JAIOKW010000061.1:0-19683 GCF_020093335.1 Pseudomonas fluorescens group sp.
GGCACGAAGCGGCCCTAAGATTTTGGGGCCGCTGCGCAGCCCAGCGGGAGCAAGCTCCCTCGCCACAGAAGCTTTGTTATTGATGCCTATAAAAATACAGATGTTCGTGGAGCCTCGCCGATGAAATCCTATGAAGTCAATTTTGACGGTCTAGTGGGGCCGACCCATAACTACGGCGGTTTGTCCTACGGCAACGTCGCGTCCCAGAGCAACAGCCAGCAGTCTTCCAACCCGAAGGAAGCGGCGTTGCAGGGCCTGCAGAAAATGAAAGCCCTGATGGACATGGGTTTTGTGCAAGGTGTGTTGGCCCCCCAGGAGCGTCCGGATGTGGCCGCCTTGCGCAATCTCGGTTTCAGCGGCACCGACGCCCAAGTCATCCAGCAGGCGGCCAAGCACGCCATGCCGCTGCTGGTCGCGAGCTGCTCGGCGTCGAGCATGTGGGTGGCCAATGCCGCTACCGTCAGCCCGAGTGCCGACACTGCTGACGGCCGCGTGCATTTCACCGCCGCCAACCTCAACTGCAAGTACCACCGCAGCATTGAACACCCGACCACCAGCCGCGTGCTGGGGGCGATGTTTGCCGACCAGAAGCACTTCGCCCACCACGCCGCGTTGCCGGCGGTGGCGCAGTTCGGTGACGAGGGCGCGGCCAACCACACACGCTTCTGCCGCGATTATGGCGAGGCGGGCGTGGAGTTTTTTGTGTACGGGCGCAGCGCCTTTGATACCCGTTACCCGGCACCCCAGAAGTACCCGGCGCGCCAGACGCTCGAAGCGTCCCAGGCGGTCGCGCGCTTGCACGGCTTGCAGGACGACGGCGTGGTCTACGCCCAGCAGAACCCGGCGGTGATCGATGCCGGCGTGTTCCACAATGATGTGATCGCGGTGGGCAACGGTGAAGTGCTGTTCTATCACGAGGATGCGTTCCTCAATACCGAGCAGATGCTCGGCGAATTGCACGGCAAGCTGGGCAAGCTGGGCGGCCACTTCCAGTCGGTGTGCGTGCCCCGCGCCCAGGTCAGTGTCGAGGACGCGGTGCGTTCCTACCTGTTCAACAGCCAGCTGCTGAGCCGCGCCGATGGCTCGATGCTGCTGATCGTGCCGGAAGAGTGCCGCGCCAATGAACGCGTCTGGCAGTACCTGCAAGGCCTGACCGCGTCCGGTGGGTTGATCCGCGAAGTGAAGGTGTTCGACCTCAAGCAAAGCATGCAGAACGGCGGAGGCCCGGCCTGCCTGCGCTTGCGTGTCGCCTTGAACGAAACGGAACTGGCGGCGGTGAATCCAGGCGTTATCATGACGGCGCCGCTGTACGACACGCTGACCCAATGGGTCGACAAGCACTACCGCGACAGCCTGCGTGAAACCGACCTGGCTGACCCGCAATTGCTGCTTGAGTGCCGGACGGCACTGGATGAACTGACGCAAATCCTTAAACTGGGCTCGGTTTATCCGTTCCAGATCAATTAACGCCACCTTCTTTTACGCCCTATGCTGAGAGCTACTCTATGACCACCGACACCCTGAAACTGATCCTTGAAGACACCGACGGCACCCAGCTGGAAACCTCCTGCACCCGCGTCGCCGTGGTGTGGCAGGGCAAGGAGATCTGGATCCAGCACGACGGCCGTGGCCAACTGCTGATCGGTGTGGACGTGGAAGAAGGCGACGCCGAGTACGCCAACCTGTTGATGCGCCCGCTGGCCACCAACCTGATGAGCCTGCAACTGGAAATGGAACCGGCCGACGTTGAAGGCGATGACGACGACCACGTCCACGGTCCTGGCTGCAACCACTAAGGAAGCTGCTTATGCTCGCCCTCGGCAAACTGCTTGAACTGACCCTCGCCGGTCGCGAACCGGCGCAAAAAATTCAACTGACTGTCGACGGCGTGCAGATGCGCTGGCTCAGTGAGGGCGCGCTTGAAGTGCGCCCACCTGAGGCCCGTGACAACGGCAGCGACCTGCTGCTGTCGTCCGGCATCCATGGCAATGAAACCGCGCCGATCGAACTGCTCGACCGCCTGTTGCATGGCATCGCCCGTGGGGAGATCAAACCCCGCTCTCGTGTCCTGTTCCTGTTCGGCAACACCGAGGCCATGCGCCGCGGCGAGCGTTACCTCGAGCTGGACGTCAACCGGCTGTTCAACGGTCGGCATGAAAAAAACATCGGCCCCGAAGCCATGCGCGCCGCCGAGCTGGAGCAACTGGCTCGCAGTTTCTTCAGCCTGCCGGGCCGTTCGCGCCTGCATTACGACCTGCACACGGCCATTCGTGGCTCGAAGATCGAGCAGTTCGCCTTGTACCCGTGGAAAGAAGGTCGCCAGCATTCACGTCACCAACTGGCGCGCCTGAACGCTGCAGGCATGCAAGCGGTGCTGCTGCAGAACAAGACCTCGATCACCTTCACCGCGTTTACCTATGAACAGTTGGAGGCCGAGGCTTTCACCCTGGAATTGGGCAAGGCGCGGCCGTTTGGGCAGAACCAGGGCGTGAATGTTTCCCGCCTGGAGCTGCGCCTCAAGCAGATCATCGAAGGCACCGAACCTGAGACTGACAGCCTGGACGGGTTGAAACTGTTCGCCGTGTCGCGCGAAGTCATCAAGCACAGTGATGCGTTCCTGCTGCATTTGCCGGCTGACGTGGAAAACTTTTCGGAGTTGGAAAAGGGTTATCTGCTGGCCGAAGATGTGGCCAAGACGCGCTGGGTGATCGAGGAGGAGGGTGCACGCATCATCTTCCCTAACCCGAAGGTGAAGAATGGTTTGCGGGCGGGGATATTGATTGTGCCGACGACGGATGCTGTCCTGGGCTGAAGCTCAAGGCCTGGTCAGATCCAAATGTGGGAGGGGGCTTGCCCCCGATGAGGATGTGTCAGTCACCGTATGTGATTCTGACCCACCGCCATCGGGGGCAAGCCCCCTCCCACATTTTGTTTTGCTGTGTTGCTTAGACGGCTAGCGCACGCGGCTCGCTGCGACGGATCGCCCGCACTTTGTGCAGGGTGTCGGCGCAGGTACGCGCAGCTTCCTGGCCCTTGTGCACGAAGTGCTCGTAGAAGAACGTGGTGTGCTCGCTGCCGGCGTGGAAGTGGTGCGGGGTCAGCGACACCGAGAACACTGGCACTTCGGTTTCCAGCTGCACCTGCATCAGGCCGCTGACCACCGATTGGGCGACGAATTCGTGGCGGTAGATACCGCCGTCAACCACCAGCGCGGCGGCAACGATGCCGGCGTAACGGCCGGTCTTGGCCAGCAGCTTGGCGTGCAGGGGCATTTCAAAGGCGCCGCCGACTTCGAAGAAATCGATGTCCGATTCCTGGTAGCCCTGGGCGATCATTTCGGCGAGGAAGCCTTTACGCGATTGGTCGACAATATCCTTGTGCCAGCAGGCCTGGATAAACGCGACGCGCTCGCCGTGATGGTTTTTGCTTTTGCTGTCGATAGCGGTGGGTTGCATGTTCTGACTCCTGTTTAAGAAAAAAACAGGGCGTTATGAATCGAATGGGATTTAAGGGTACGCAAGCACACGGGGTGCGCGGCCCTTAGGTGCCAATCCCGTTCTCTCTTCATCCGGACTATGACCGTCGGCCCCGGGATCACACCGGGTCTGCTGACCTTGTCGCCGTACCGCGTGAGCAGTTCGAGGCGCCAAGCGCTCGCGGGCTATGCACATTGCGTGCAATTACCGCCGGTGGGGAATTGCACCCCGCCCTGAGAACGTTGCCGCCAGAACCCTGGCGGCGGAGAGTTTTTAACACGGTTTTTCGAAAACTGCACGACCGCCGTATCGATAAGCTATATCGGTTTGTTTGGTTGGTATTCGATTCAATGCAGCGGGGGCTTGATATTCCGAGGCTTTGCCCGCAGTAATCATGCTTATAAGGCACTTATTCAAATCGTCAGAGGCTTGATTCATGTCCGTGATTGACCTGCGCAGCGACACCGTGACCCAACCCACCCCTGGCATGCTCGATGCGATGGCCACTGCCGCCAGCGGTGATGACGTCTACGGCGAAGACCCCAGCGTCAACCGCCTGGAAGCCGAGCTGGCCAAGCGCCTGGGGTTTGCCGCGGCGTTGTTCGTGCCCACCGGCACCATGAGCAACCTGCTGGCGTTGATGGCGCATTGTGAGCGCGGCGAGGAATACATCGTCGGCCAACAAGCGCACACCTACAAATACGAAGGGGGCGGGGCGGCGGTGCTCGGTTCGATCCAGCCCCAGCCCTTGGACGTGCAGGCGGACGGCTCACTGGACCTGGACCAGGTGCTGGCTGCGATCAAGCCGGACGATTTCCACTTCGCCCGCACCCGCCTGCTGGCGTTGGAAAACACCATGCAAGGCAAGGTGTTGCCGCTGGAGTACCTGGCGAACGCCCGCGCGTTCACCCGTGAACATGGCTTGGCCCTGCACTTGGACGGCGCGCGGCTCTACAACGCAGCGGTCAAGCTGGGAGTGGATGCGCGCGCGATTGCCCAGCACTTTGACTCGGTGTCGGTGTGCCTGTCCAAAGGCCTCGGCGCGCCGATCGGCTCGGTGCTGTGCGGCTCCACGGCGCTGATCGCCAAGGCCCGGCGCCTGCGCAAGATGGTCGGTGGCGGCATGCGCCAGGCCGGTTCCCTGGCGGCGGCGGGGTTGTATGCCCTGGATCACCAGGTACAGCGCCTGGCCGATGACCACGCCAATGCCCTGTGGCTGGGGGATGCGCTGCGCGAGGCCGGGTACAGCGTGGAGCCGGTGCAGACCAATATGGTCTACGTGCAGATCGGTGACCGGGCCGATGCCCTGAAGGCCTTTGCCGCCGAGCGCGGGATCAAGCTGAGCGTTGCGCCGCGGCTGCGCATGGTCACGCATATGGATGTCAGCCGCGCGCAGATGGAGCGCGTGCTGCAGGCATTTGTCGAGTTTTCGCCAAAATGAGCGTGCAGACCGTCTAATTGAACCTCTCTATCGCATAAACACGCTGTACCACCGGCAAAGGGCCGATATAATGCGGCCCTTTGCCGTCGCTTCGTCTGATGATGTTGCGCACTGGCCTTTGGCCGCAGACTCCGTGGAAGAACCTAATGAAAAGCGCAGAAATCCGTGAAGCCTTCCTTCGCTTCTTCGAAGAGCAAGGTCACACCCGTGTCGCCTCCAGCTCCTTGATCCCAGGCAATGACCCTACCCTGCTGTTCACTAACGCGGGGATGAACCAGTTCAAGGACTGCTTCCTGGGCCAGGAAAAGCGCGCCTACACCCGTGCCACCAGCAGCCAGAAGTGCGTGCGTGCCGGCGGCAAGAACAGTGACCTGGAAAACGTCGGCTACACCGCCCGCCACCACACCTTCTTCGAAATGCTGGGTAACTTCAGCTTCGGTGACTATTTCAAGAAAGATGCGATTACGTTCGCCTGGACCTTCCTCACCGGCGTGTTGAAGCTGCCCAAGGAAAAACTCTGGGTCACCGTCTATGCCACCGATGACGAAGCCTACGACATCTGGACCCAGCAAATCGGTGTGCCGGTCGAGCGCATGATTCGCATCGGCGACAACAAGGGCGCGCCTTACGCCTCCGATAACTTCTGGACCATGGGTGATACCGGCCCATGCGGCCCCTGCACCGAGATTTTCTATGATCACGGCGCCGACATCTGGGGTGGCCCACCGGGCTCGCCGGAAGAAGACGGCGACCGTTACATCGAGATCTGGAACAACGTGTTCATGCAGTTCAACCGCACCGCCGATGGCGTGTTGCATCCGCTGCCGGCGCCGTCGGTGGATACCGGCATGGGCCTGGAGCGGATCAGTGCGGTGATGCAGCACGTTCATTCCAACTACGAAATCGACCTGTTCACCAACCTGTTGAGCGCTTCGGCCGCGGCCATTGGCTGTGCCAATGAAAGCCAGTCTTCGCTCAAGGTGGTGTCGGACCACATCCGTTCCTGCGGCTTCCTGATTGCCGACGGTGTACTGCCGTCCAACGAAGGCCGTGGCTACGTGCTGCGTCGTATCATCCGTCGCGCCTGCCGCCACGGTAACAAGCTGGGCGCCACCGGCAGCTTCTTCTACAAAATCGTGGCCGCGCTGGTTGCCGAGATGGGCGAAGCCTTCCCGGAACTCAAGCAGCAGCAAGGCAACATCGAGCGCGTGCTCAAGGCTGAGGAGGAGCAGTTCTCCAAGACCTTGGAGCACGGCTTGAAGATTCTGGAACAGGACTTGGCTGAGCTCAAAGGCACCGTTGTGCCGGGCGATGTCGTGTTCAAGCTGTATGACACCTACGGGTTCCCGATGGACCTCACCGCCGACATCGCCCGTGAACGCGAGTTGACCATCGATGAGGCCGGTTTTGAACGTGAGATGGAAGCCCAGCGTGTGCGTGCGCGTTCCGCCAGTTCCTTTGGCCTGGACTACAACACCCTGGTCAAGGTCGACGTGCCCACCGAGTTCACCGGTTACAAGGCTACCGTTGGCGCGGCCAAGATCGTTGCCCTCTATAAAGACGGCAAATCGGTCGACGTGTTGAGTGAAGGCGACGAGGCGGTTGTGGTCCTGGACCAGACGCCGTTCTACGCCGAATCCGGTGGCCAGATTGGCGACTGCGGTTTCCTGAGCTCGACGTCCGGTCGTTTTGAGGTGCGCGACACCACCAAGACCGGCGGTGCGTTCCTGCATCACGGTGTGTTGGTGTTGGGCAACTTGACGGTCGGTGCGCCGGTGGACACCCAGGTCGATGCCGACGTACGCCATGCAACGGCGCTGAACCACTCGGCCACGCACTTGTTGCACGCCGCACTGCGCCAGGTCCTGGGCGAGCACGTCCAGCAAAAAGGTTCGTTGGTGGACAGCCAGCGCCTGCGCTTTGACTTCAGCCATTTTGAAGCGATCAAGCCTGAGCAGATCAAGGCCCTGGAAGACGTCGTCAACGCTGAGATTCGCAGGAACACTGCGGTAGAAACCGAAGAGACCGACATCGAGACCGCCAAGGCCAAGGGTGCCATGGCGTTGTTCGGCGAGAAGTACGGCGACAATGTTCGCGTACTGAGCATGGGTGGCGACTTCTCGGTGGAGCTGTGTGGTGGTATTCACGCCAACCGTACCGGCGACATCGCCCTGCTGAAAATCATCAGCGAAGGCGGCGTCGCGTCCGGTGTGCGTCGTATTGAGGCGGTGACCGGTGCTGCGGCCCTGGCCTACCTCAATGCAGCTGAAGAGCAACTCAAGGAAGCGGCCAGCCTGGTCAAGGGCAGCCGCGACAACCTGATCGACAAGCTGTCCGCTGTGCTGGAGCGCAACCGCGCCCTGGAGAAACAGCTGGAGCAGTTGCAAGCCAAGGCGGCCAGCGCTGCAGGTGACGATCTGTCGGCTTCGGCCGTGGACGTCAAGGACGTCAAAGTCCTGGCTGCGCGCTTGGATGGTCAGGACGGCAAGGCGTTGTTGGCCCTGGTCGATCAGTTGAAGAACAAGCTCGGCCGCGCAGTGATCCTGCTCGGCAGTGTCCATGAGGATAAGGTCGTTCTGGTTGCCGGTGTAACCAAGGACCTGACTGGCCAACTCAAGGCCGGTGATTTGATGAAGCAAGCCGCCGCGGCAGTGGGCGGGAAGGGCGGTGGTCGTCCGGACATGGCGCAAGGCGGTGGTGTAGACGCTGGCGCCCTGGACGCGGCCCTGGCCCTGACCGTGCCGTTTGTCGAAGCAGGTATTTAAGGCACTGTTAACCGGTCCGTGGTCTAGTCACGGGCTGCTCGGTGCTGGTTGATTGGATATTAGGCGCCCCTTTACGGGCTGAGGCGGCTTAGAAATGGCTTTGATCGTACAGAAATTTGGAGGCACCTCGGTCGGTTCCGTCGAAAGAATCGAGCAGGTGGCCGACAAGGTTAAGAAATTCCGCGATGCCGGCGACGATCTGGTGGTGGTGCTGTCGGCCATGAGCGGCGAGACCAATCGCCTGATCGATCTGGCCAAGGCAATCAGTGGCGACCAACAGCCGCTCCCGCGTGAGCTGGATGTGATCGTGTCCACCGGCGAGCAGGTGACCATCGCCTTGCTGGCCATGGCGCTGAATAAGCGTGGTGTGCCGGCGGTGTCCTACACTGGCAGCCAGGTGCGTATCCTTACCGACAGCGCGCATACCAAGGCGCGTATCCTGCAGATCGATGATCAGAAAATCCGTACTGACCTGAAAGCCGGGCGCGTGGTAGTTGTAGCAGGCTTCCAGGGTGTGGATGAGCAGGGCAACATCACCACCCTCGGGCGTGGCGGTTCGGACACCACCGGCGTGGCACTGGCCGCGGCGCTCAAGGCCGATGAATGCCAGATCTACACCGATGTGGATGGCGTCTACACCACCGATCCGCGTGTGGTGTCCGTGGCCCAGCGCCTGGACAAGATCACCTTTGAAGAGATGCTGGAAATGGCCAGCCTCGGTTCAAAGGTGTTGCAGATCCGCGCGGTGGAGTTCGCCGGCAAGTACAACGTTCCGCTGCGCGTATTGCACAGCTTCAAAGAGGGTCCGGGCACCCTCATTACTATTGATGAAGAGGAATCCATGGAACAGCCGATCATTTCCGGTATCGCTTTCAACCGTGATGAAGCCAAGCTGACTATCCGTGGCGTGCCAGACACCCCGGGCGTGGCCTTCAAGATCCTGGGCCCTATCAGCGGCGCGAACATCGAAGTCGACATGATCGTGCAGAACGTTTCGCACGATAACACCACCGATTTCACCTTCACGGTGCACCGCAACGAGTACGATGCGGCGGAGCGGATCCTGCAGAACACAGCGAAGGAAATCGGCGCCCGTGAAGTGGTCGGCGATACCAAGATTGCCAAAGTGTCGATCGTGGGCGTGGGCATGCGTTCCCATGCCGGCGTTGCCAGCCGCATGTTCGAGGCGCTGGCCAAGGAAAGCATCAACATCCAGATGATTTCCACCTCGGAAATCAAAGTCTCGGTGGTGATCGAAGAGAAATACCTGGAGCTGGCTGTGCGTGCTTTGCACACCGCTTTTGAGCTGGACGCTCCGGCCCGACAGGGCGAGTGATGCAGTGCCAGGAAGGCGCGGTTTACCGCGCCTTTCTTTTTTTGTAGGGCGCATGTTCTTTTGCGCGCGCTCGACAATACTTAGGCGGTAGGGCTATGGCCTTTTGGTTGTAGGTCGAAGGCCTTTTTTTTGCAGACTGTTGTTCCTGAACTGAAATGCGTGAGGAGAAAGGTATGCTGATTCTGACTCGTCGTTGCGCAGAAAGCCTGATTATCGGTGATGGCGAAATCACCGTGACCGTGCTCGGCGTCAAAGGCAATCAAGTACGTATCGGGGTTAACGCTCCGAAAGAGGTAGCGGTGCACCGCGAGGAAATCTACCTGCGGATCAAGAAAGAGAAGGACGAAGAACCAAGCCTTTAATTTTTATCGTTTTTTATGTTTGCAAACGGGGATGAACGTGGTTAATATACGCCCCGTGTTGCGGAGAGCTGGCCGAGTGGCCGAAGGCGCTCCCCTGCTAAGGGAGTACACCTCAAAAGGGTGTCGGGGGTTCGAATCCCCCGTTCTCCGCCATTATTTGCTTAGTACGTTGCAATCTGGTTTTTTCGGTAAGTGCTTGAAATTACTCGAAAAAATAGCTTTACATAGAGATTGAACGGCCTATAATGCGCGGCAACAAATGCACTCGTAGCTCAGCTGGATAGAGTACTCGGCTACGAACCGAGCGGTCACAGGTTCGAATCCTGTCGAGTGCACCATTTAAGAGTCAGTTGCAGTCATGCAGGTGATTCGGTTACAACCAGTTGTGATCTGGTCTAAAAACACAATCTGCACTCGTAGCTCAGCTGGATAGAGTACTCGGCTACGAACCGAGCGGTCACAGGTTCGAATCCTGTCGAGTGCACCATACAAACAAAAAGCCCGCCAAGTGCGGGCTTTTTGCCGTCTGGGGTTTGTGTAGGATTTCATCTTTTTCTCCTGCTCCCCTGTGTTTTCCTTTCTTGCTGCGACGTCGCAGTTCATAGATGCAGCCAATACTCAACTTTGGCTCGCAAG
Organism: Pseudomonas fluorescens group sp.; assembly: GCF_020093335.1. Classification (NCBI taxonomy): domain Bacteria; kingdom Pseudomonadati; phylum Pseudomonadota; class Gammaproteobacteria; order Pseudomonadales; family Pseudomonadaceae; genus Pseudomonas; species Pseudomonas fluorescens group sp. The sequence goes on from NZ_JAIOKW010000061.1 coordinate 10,017, forward strand.
CGCTTGTTCTTTCCAGTTTTTTAACGTTTAAAGTGGCCGGGCGGTGTATCATTGCGCCCGTCAGCCCCGCCGGGGCTTGTGGAATACCTCCATGGACTTACCCAGTAGTGACTCAGTACCCCGTTTTACCAATCATGAATTGACTGATTGATCCTTCCGGCGTGCCCCGCTGCTGGGAGTGGAGCTCGCCTATGACCGAAGTAGAAGTAAAGAAAACACAAGAAAGCCTGCAGGATCGTCTGGCTCAAGTCATCGAGCTGCTGCAGCGCCAACGCGTGGTCGAAGACCTGACGCACCGCCAGGATGGCCCGAATAACAACCTGGTCGAAAACCTGGTTCACCGGCAAAACCTCGTCGAATTGCAGCGCAAGCTCGACGACCTGCACTCCGCCGACGTCGCCTATATTCTCGAAGCCTTGCCGCTGGATGATCGGCTGACCCTCTGGCAGTTGGTCAAGGCTGACCGCGACGGCGATATCCTGCTCGAAGTATCCGACTCGGTTCGTGAAACCCTGATCGCCGACATGGACGATCACGAGCTTCTGGCGGCAGCCAAGGAGATGGACGCCGACGAGTTGGCTGACCTGGCCCCTGAACTGCCTCGTGATGTTGTCCATGAACTCATGGAAGCGCTGGACACTCAGCAGCGCGAGCGTGTGCGTTCGGCGCTGTCTTACGATGAGGATCAGGTCGGTGCCCTGATGGACTTCGAGATGGTCACCATCCGCGAAGACGTCAGCCTGGAAGTAGTCCTGCGTTACCTGCGCCGCCTCAAGGAATTGCCTGGCCACACCGACAAATTGTTCGTGGTTGATTACGAAGGCATTCTCAAGGGTGTGCTGCCGATCAAGCGCCTGCTGGTCAATGATCCGGACAAAAGAGTGGCGGATCTGATGGCCAGTGACACGGTCAGTTTCCACCCGGATGAAGATGCCTACGATGCCGCCCAGGCGTTCGAACGTTATGACTTGATCTCGGCGCCGGTGGTCGACAAGAACGGCAAGTTGATCGGTCGTTTGACCATCGATGAAATCGTCGACCTGATTCGTGAGGAAAGTGAAACCGAAGTCCTCAACATGGCCGGTTTGCGTGAAGAGGAAGATATTTTTGCCTCGGTCTGGCGTTCGTTGCATAACCGCTGGGCCTGGCTGGCAGTCAACCTGATTACCGCCTTTATCGCGTCGCGCGTGATCGGGCTGTTCGAGGGTTCAATCGAGAAGCTGGTGGCGCTGGCGGCATTGATGCCGATCGTTGCCGGGATCGGCGGTAACTCCGGCAACCAGACCATTACCATGATTGTGCGTGCGATGGCGCTCGATCAGGTGAGTACCGCCAACTCGTCGCGCCTGCTGCGCAAAGAGTTGGCGGTGGGCCTGATAAACGGCCTGGTGTGGGGTGGAGTGATCGGCGTGGTCGCCTACCTGCTATATGGCAGTTGGTCCCTTGGCGTGGTGATGACCGCTGCCATGACGCTCAACCTGCTGCTCGCTGCGCTGATGGGGGTGCTGATCCCCATGACCCTCGCCCGCCTTGGGCGTGACCCTGCCATGGGGGCCAGCGTGATGATCACGGCCATGACCGACAGTGGTGGCTTCTTCATCTTCCTGGGCCTGGCAACGATCTTCCTGCTCTGATCGTTCATCGCATGCCGGCTCCCCTCTGGGCGCTGGCTTTTTGTGGCGAGGGAGCTTGCTCCCGCTCGGCTGCGCAGCAGTCGTATGCCTGGCAGGTGTTGCGCGCTCCAGTGCAAGCAAGCTTGCTCGCTAAAGAAGCTCGGCTTCTATAGATTCCCACCAAATCCCAGGCAAAAAAAAGCCAGCACGTGGCTGGCTTCGGCTTTCAGTTGCAAATCAATTGGCTTCTGCGGCCGCCTCAACGTCGTGCGCGATAAGCGAGACGAGAGCATTTTGCTGACGGTGGGAGAGCTGACGAAAACGCTGCAGCAGTTCGCGTTCGTGCAGCGACAGCTCGGGGCTGTCCATGCGCATGCTCAACTCGTCGCCCAGCGCACCTTCCTGAATGAGGCTTTGTTCCAGGCGAGCGATGATCTCGGAGTTCATGCTGCGGTGATGATTGCGAGCCACCTCGGCAATGCGTTCCCGCATTCCGTCTGGCAGACGTACGACGAACTTGTCAGCCGTACGGCTGGAATAAATTGCCTGTTTCAATGGGCGCATATATTTAACCGGTTAGTTCAGGGGAGCGGTTTTTGGAATTGGCCGCAAGATGAGTGTTAAGACAAGGCTCACGACCAAAGTTCAACCTGAATTGCAAAGAGGCCGCATCATGCCTCAGATTTGCCAGTTCCTTGGCGTCAATTCTGTGACAAATATTGAACTGCCTAGAGGCTTTATGCCAGCACTCATTTGCATTTTTGCGGACTGGTTGGAAAACTTTTGCATACGCAATCGCGCAGGGGAACTTCCCGTAAGTCCAGGCCACCACAGGGTTTGAGGTCGCACATGCTATCGCAAAGTGGCCTTTTGCCCTTAGGTTTAAGACTAGTGGCAATTTGCCGATTAGCGAGGATGAGGCGACATAAGGTAAGGCGGGAGGGGGATCAGCGCAGGACCGGGTCGAATTTGATCCGACGACCCACAATCAGGGTGAGCAACAGCAGGCTGGCAAACACGGCACTGGCGATGAATGCCGTGGTTTGGCCGTCTTGTGACTCAGCGCCCAGTCCAAGCATGCCGGTGAACGCGGTCAGGCACAGAAACAGCCAGGCAAATTTGGTCATCGGTGGCCTCCTCAGAAAACCCAGTGTTCAGATGCAGGTGCCGCCTGGGTGCCTTGGGTCAGGCGGACGGGCGACTGTGCGTTCGGCGTCATCACCGCCAACTGTGGGCGCTGTTGCAGATGATGCGGCACGGCCTGGCTGATCTGCGCCGGGTCATTGCTGCCAGTCGATTGGAAATGGAACGTGACCAACGCGGCCAAGGCGACGGTGTTGAGGGCTAACAGAAGGGCACTGTTCATGGTTATGTTCTCCGCTTAACGCCGTGGCTTGTTGGGTTTGTAGGAGAAGTATTGCAGGTGCCGTGCCAAACTATTAATCCAATAAAATCAATGGCTTGAGTCTACTTCAAATGCCGGAAAGGTTGCAATTTGCAATGATGGCATTTTGGGGGAGTGCATTTTGCACGATGGTGGCAAGTGCCCGTGTTTGCAGGGGCAGGCCGCAATCACTCGGGTGTGGGTTGGCCTACACTCGAAAAGCCTACGGACGACATGACAAAACCCACCTCGGCCGTTAACATGCACGCCGTCCGTCGCCGCGTCTTTGGCTCGACGTCGGTCATTTGTCCCAGTAGCTCAATTGGATAGAGCATCCCCCTCCTAAGGGGAAGGTTGGCCGTTCGAACCGGCCCTGGGACACCAGGTTCAAAGCCCTGCACAGAATATTCTGGCAGGGCTTTTTTGTGCGCGTTTTCCAACGATTCAGTCGAACCTTGCTGCAGTCCAGGGTTCACAGCACGTGCACGGTGTATTTATCGCAATCCGTGTATCCCGCAAGCGGCCGGACAGCGTCTGAGTCTGTAAGCAAATTAATCCCCGGAAACAGCGCCTGCCGCCTGTCCGGACCCGGCCACCCCGGACTATCATGCCGATAGCCCTGTCTCTCACTGCAAGGAGCCGCTCGGAACGCCGATGCGCCAAATCTGGAAATCTTTTCGAGCCCTTTATTTCGCCTCCTTGATGATGCTGATCGGCTCCGGCCTGCTCAGTACTTACCTGGCCCTGCGCCTGGCGGCCGACCATGTCGACAGCCTGTGGGTGGGTGCGCTGATGGCGGCCAACTATTTTGGCCTGGTGCTGGGCGGCAAGATCGGGCACCGCCTGATTGCCCGGGTCGGGCATATCCGGGCCTATGCCACCTGTGCCGGTATTGTCGGTGCGGCCGTGCTGGGCCACGGCCTGATCGACTGGTTGCCGGCCTGGATCGTGCTGCGGATGATCGTGGGCCTGGGCATGATGTGCCAGTACATGGTCATCGAAAGCTGGCTCAACGAGCAGGCGGACGCCAAGCAACGCGGCGTGGTGTTCAGCGGCTATATGATTGCGTCTTACCTGGGCCTGGTACTCGGCCAGTTGATCCTGGTCATGCACCCTCAGCTCGGCCTTGAGCTGTTGATGCTGGTTGCCCTGTGTTTTGCCCTGTGCCTGGTGCCGGTGGCCATGACTCGGCGGATTCACCCGGCGGCCCTGCACCCGGCGCCGATGGAGCCGCGCTTCTTTATCAAGCGCGTGCCGCAGTCGTTGAGCACCGTGCTGGGGGCGGGGTTGATCGTGGGCTCGTTCTACGGTCTGGCGCCGCTCTATGCCTCTCAACAAGGCTTGACCACCGAGCAGGTGGGCCTGTTCATGGGTAGCTGCATTTTTGCCGGCCTGCTGGTGCAGTGGCCGCTGGGGTGGTTGTCGGACCGCTATGATCGCGCGCTGCTGATTCGTTGTTTTGCCCTGTGCCTGGCGGTGGCGGCGTTGCCGTTGGCAATAATGACCAAGGTGCCGCTGGAAGTTCTGTTTGTGGCGGGTTTCTTGTGTTCGCTGGTGCAGTTCTGCCTGTACCCGCTGGCAGTGGCGTTCTCCAACGACCATGTGGAAGGTGATCGTCGGGTATCCCTCACGGCGATGCTGCTGGTCACGTACGGCGTAGGCGCCAGCATTGGGCCGTTGCTGGCCGGTGTGGTGATGAAGATGTTCGGCAGCCACATGCTGTATGCGTTTTTCAGCCTGTGTGCGTTGATCCTGGTGTGGCGTATCCGGCCGAAAGCCGTCACCAATTTGCATCAGGTGGAAGACGCGCCCCTGCATCACGTGGCGATGCCCGACAGTATGTCCAGTTCACCGCTGGTGGCCGCCCTGGATCCGCGTGTCGATGAGCAGGTGGTGCAGGAGCAAATGCAAACCGCTGCCCCGGAACCTGAGCCGGAGACGGATCCCGATCCGCAGGCGGATGAGCCGCTCTTTGAAGGGCCGCCTGAGCCTGCAGGGCCTGACGAACACCCTCACGACTTGAGCAGGGCGCGCCCCTGAACGTAAAAACGGGCAGGTCCATCAGGATCTGCCCGTTTTTTTACAGCGATCTTTTCAGGTTTAAAAGTCGTCGTCTTTGTCGAAACGCCGTGCTTCGCGTTGCAGTTGGTAAACAAAGCGCTCGACCTGGCGCTGCACCAAGCCACTCATATTGTGGAAGCGCACGCCGGCGAAGGTGGTGTTGATCTTCTCTTCGAAGTGCAGGTAGCGCAGTTCGACTGAGGTTGTCATGCTGCCAAAGGGCAGGGCGGCGATGAAACGGTCATAGACCTGGCCCAGCTGCAGGCGCTCGGAGATATCTCCTTCAAAGCGCAATTTGCAGCCCGTCGCGGAAATATCCAGCAGCTTACCGTTGACCGGGGCCTTGAGCTTCTCTCCACCCAGTTCGATGTTGACCAGTTGCGCCAGCTTCAAGGCGGCGCGGAACGCATTGCGGCGCTGATGGTAAACCACTTCGGCGGGCAGGCTGCCGGTGTAGATGCGGTGGCCGTCCTTTTCGCTGATGCTCAGGCTGCCGTTGCTTTCCCACGCAATGCGCACACCGTCGTGGAAGCCTTCAATGCGGAAGGGTTCGCCATTTTCGAGGTGGCGTTCGCCATCGCGGGGGATCATTTCATCCAGGGCCAGGGAGCCGCCGTCGCGGTTGACGTCGACCAGGTAGCTCTGGAAGCGCTGGCTGCGTTCGTGGAAGGTGATGATCAGCGGGTCATGGCTTTCTTGCAGCATCCGCAAGGTGCTGGCGATTTCCAGAGGGGTGGTGAGGACCTTGGGTGGCTGCGGAGCATCTTCCGCATTAAGGGCGTTGAACACGGTTCTTCCATCTCCAGACAAAATACGACTACACGCAAGAGCAGGCATTCTGCCAGTATGTGGCGCGTCTTGGATAGCCGCGCTGTAAACCGGCGTCAGGCTTGGCTGCGAGTGCTTGGCTTGACCAGGCGCGAGGTGGAACCTTGAGCGTTGTAAAGCGCTGGAGGCTCTCCGCCGTGAAGTATACGCAACTGGTTGGCGGTCGTAGCTTGCTGAAGCTGGATCGACTGACCGTTGAGCAGGTTGGCTTCCTGGCACTGGGCGAGCAATTGATTGAGTTCTTTGCTCTGGGCCAGTAATTGATCGCCGACCGAAGAGTGGCTGGCCAGCTGCGCCAGGCCGTCATGGTCTGCGGGCAGGCCAAGGCTGACGAGGATCTGGCTGCGTTTTTTGCCATGCTGTTCCAGCAGGACAATCAGCGATTGCTTGCGCGCCAGAATTTCTTCCAGCAGCGGCATGTCGCGGCCGTAGAGGGCCAGGGATTCTTCCCTGAGTAGCTCGAGCAGCTGCTGCGTCGGCGCTAGATCATCAATGATCAGTTGAAGCAGATTTTCGTCGTGATGCATGGCTGGCCTTGGGTTTTAAGCGTCCAAAAGCCCGGCGCAGGCCTTTGCCTAGCGCTCGGCTTCGAAATTAAGCAGCTTGCTGGCTACACGGTTGCTGTCGACTTTATAGCTGCCATCGGCGATTGCCTGTTTCAATTCGGCCACACGGGCTTTATTGACCACCGGTTGATCGCGCAGCGAGTCAGTGACCTTCTGCAACTGTTGAGCCTCATTGCTCAGGTGTACGGATTCCCCGCTTTGGCTGACGGCGGCCTGTTCTGCCTTGGCGGGCAGTGGCTGGGCCTTGGCTTCTACGTTTTCCTTGGTACCGGTGGTACGCGTAGTGCCTGACGTTGTCGGGGTGTTATTTAAACGGCTGAAATCGATGACCATGATCAAAAAACCTCTGGGTATTTGGACGCTTGCCATGTTTTCGGCAATACCCGGACGAACTTTAGGCGCGAATGACAATAAATCTGCGCACGGAATATCTCGTGCACAGTGTAGAAAAACCCAGCGTCCTCTGCCAGCACTCTATAAAGCAACCTCGACTTGCCCGGGGGCCGTCACTCGCGCCTTGATGACGCGGTTGGAGTTGAGGTTCTTGACCCGTATCTGCTCACTCATGCCACCGTTGGACAGTGCCTCCCCCGGCATTTTTACGTTCAGCCCGCCACTGCTGGCGGAAATCACCACCTGATCGCCCTTGCGAATCACCTCTGCCTGTTCAAGATGCACCAGGGTGATGACTTGGTCTGTTACCACTGGTCGGGTTAATTTCTGTCCGACCGCTTGGTCGAGGGAGGTCAGGTAGCCCTGGCTGATCATGCTGATGTCGCGTTCGCGCAGTACCACATCTTCGAAACCAATGATGCCGGTGCGTTTCATTGGCCGGGCAACCACCACCACATCGCGGAACAGTTTGACCTGTGCCGGCACGAACACTGTCCAGGGCGAGGCGCCGTCGCAACGCACCTTCACCGTCACGCGGCCGATGGGTTGGGCGGGGCTTTCCAGCGTGGCTGTCAATTCCTTGTCGCACATTGGCATGCGTAAACGCGGGTCCAACTGGTTGACTTGGATTTCATAACGGCCCGGCGTCTGAGTGGTTGCCAGATAATCTTCTACAGTGAACTCAAGAAAGCCTTGAGTGACGCCGATAAGTAGATCAGGCAATGTGACGTTATCGGCACGGGCCGTGGTGCCCAGGCTAATAGCAAGCAACGCCATCGAGGCGCAGAGCAATCTGCGCAATCGTCGGGCACCAGGGCGTCGGGAAACTGTCGTTTTAATATCCATAAACCAATAAATAGCAAAGCTCGTGCCGTTTAGTGTTGGGTGCGCATCGCACCCCCAAAGGTTTTAGCGTAGGAGTCAAGGCATGGCAGGAGTAATGGATTCAGTAAACCAGCGCACACAGCTGGTAGGGCAGAATCGCCTGGAGTTGTTGCTTTTTCGCCTGGATGGCAAGCAGCTGTATGGCATCAATGTGTTCAAGGTGCGGGAAGTGCTGCAGTGCCCCAAGTTGACCATCATGCCCAAGTCCAGCCCTGTGGTCTGTGGCGTCGCTAACATCCGTGGCGCGACGATTCCGATTCTTGATTTGGCCCTGGCCACCGGTTCTGCTGGGTTGCAGGACCGCGAGAACCCGTTCGTGATCATTACCGAATACAACACCAAGACCCAGGGTTTCCTGGTGCGCTCGGTGGAGCGCATCGTCAACATGAACTGGGAGGAGATCCATCCGCCACCCAAGGGCACCGGTCGCGATCACTACCTCACGGCGGTGACGCGGGTCGATAACCAGTTGGTGGAAATCATCGACGTGGAGAAGATCCTCGCCGAAGTCGCGCCCACGTCCGAATCGATTTCCGTCGGTGTGGTGGACGCCGAAACCGCGCACAAGGCTATTTCGCTGCGGGTACTGACGGTGGACGATTCCTCGGTGGCGCGTAAACAGGTGACCCGTTGCCTGCAAACCGTCGGCGTCGAAGTGGTGGCGCTCAACGATGGTCGCCAGGCGCTGGATTACCTGCGTAAGCTGGTGGATGAAGGCAAGAAGCCGGAGGAAGAGTTCTTGATGATGATCTCTGACATCGAGATGCCGGAAATGGACGGCTACACCCTCACGGCCGAGATACGCAACGATCCGCGCATGCAAAAATTGCATATCATCCTGCATACTTCGTTGTCGGGTGTATTCAACCAGGCGATGGTCAAGAAAGTCGGTGCCGATGACTTCCTGGCCAAATTCCGTCCTGATGACCTGGCATCCCGGGTAGTCGACCGGATCAAGGCAGCAGATCACAGCTAGGGGCCTTTTCCCTGGCGGTCTTACGATTTAAGAGGCGGTATCAGTGTCTACGGGTAATTTGGATTTTGAACAGTTCCGGGTCTTCCTGGAAAAAGCCTGTGGCATATTGCTCGGTGAAAACAAGCAGTACTTGGTATCCAGCCGTCTCAACAAAATGATGGAGCAGCAGGGCATCAAGTCTTTGGGTGAGCTGGTACAGCGCATCCAGGGGCAGCCGCGCAGTGGGCTCAAGGAGATGGTGGTCGATGCCATGACCACCAACGAGACCCTGTGGTTTCGCGATACCTATCCGTTTGAAGTGCTCAAGAGCAAAGTGCTGCCGGAAGCTATCAAGGCCAGCCCGGGCCAGCGTCTGCGCATCTGGTCTGCTGCCTGTTCCTCCGGGCAGGAACCGTACTCGATTTCGATGTCCATCGATGAGTTCGAGCGAACCAACATGGGCCAGTTAAAGGCAGGCGCGCAAATTGTGGCCACCGACCTGTCCAGCACCATGCTCACCAACTGCAAGACCGGCGAGTACGACAGCCTGGCCCTGGGCCGTGGTTTGTCCCAGGAACGCCTGCAACGTTACTTTGACTCCAAAGGGGCCGGGCGTTGGGCGGTCAAGGCGCCGATCAAGAGCCGCGTGGAGTTTCGCTCGTTCAACCTGCTCGACAGCTACGCGAGCCTGGGCAAGTTCGACATGGTGTTTTGCCGCAACGTGCTGATCTACTTCTCGGCCGAAGTGAAGAAAGACATCCTGCTGCGCATTCACGGCACGCTCAAGCGCGGCGGCTATCTGTTCCTCGGAGCTTCCGAAGCGTTGAATGGCCTGCCGGACCATTACCAGATGGTGCAGTGCAGCCCTGGGATCATTTACCAGGCCAAGTAAGACGGTCTCACTCGATCAATGTGGGAGGGGGCTTGCTCCCGATGGCGGTGGTTCAGTTGATATAGCTATCACTGACACACCGTCATCGGG
>NZ_JAIOKW010000062.1:0-19075 GCF_020093335.1 Pseudomonas fluorescens group sp.
TGTCTGGGATTTGTACCTGTGTGATTATCCCTTGGGGAGGCTTGGACGAGGTATGACCCGCGTCCAAGCCTCAAATGTGTAAACGATGTCCCCGGTTTCAGATGTAAACGATGTCTACGGTTCTACATCCCGATTGCGGAGTGTCAGCGACTGCATGGTTGACTGATTCACCGCTATCGGGAGCAGCCCCTCTCCCACAATTTTTGATCTAGGCAGGGCTTGAGAGTTGGGTCAGGGCGGCGGCGGCCTCGGGGAGTTCCAGCTCGCTGAACACCTGTACCCCATGCTGCCTGAGCAGCGCCGTGGTGACGCCTTCGCCTGCCACCTTCACGCCCCTGAAGGTGCCGTCGTAGGTCTGCAGGTTACCGCACGACGGGCTATTGGCCTTGAGCACAGCGATGCGGATGTTGTGGCGCTGCACCAGCGCCAATGCCTGGCGGGCGCCATCGAGGAACGCGGCGCTGAAATCTTCGCCCTCGGCGGTCAGCACTTGAGCACGGCCCTCCCACACATCCACGCCCTGCCCGCCCGGAATCTCCGCCGCCGGGCGCGGCGTCGGCAACCCGCCCGACACTTCCGGGCAGATCGCAACCACACGCCCCTCGGCCTGCCACACCGCCAACAGGTCGAATGGCCCGCTGGCCCCGCCGTCGTAGCGCACCTTGTGGCCAAGCAGACAGCGGCTGATCAGAATTTTTTGCATGCTTAAAACGGCTCGTTGCCCCGCCGGCGAAACCAGCCGGTGAGGGACAGGCGTTCGCGCGTAGCGGGCATGACTTCGTGAGGCACTTCGCCCGACAGGAACACCACCAGGCAACCGCCCGTGGGCACCACATCGTATTCGACGCCGTCCTTGAGGTACATGCGCAACTGGCCGCCATGCTCGGGCAGCCAAGCGTCGTTCAAGTAGATCACCGCCGAGACCATGCGCCGGTCATCGTCGCGGAAGCGGTCCAGGTGCTTGAGGTAAAACGCCCCCGGCGGGTACAGCGCGAAGTGGCTTTCGAAATCCTCAAGGCCAAGGAACAAACTGCGGTTCATGGCCAGGCGCAGGCTGTCCATCAACGCCATATAGGTGTCGCAGACCGCCGCATCGCCCTCTTCCAGCCACTGGATGTGGTCGCCGCGAATACCTTCGCGAATCTCCTGGGTCGGACCGCGTCCCACCGCTGCCGGAGCCAACTCACCCTCGGCTGCACGTTTATGGCACTCAGCCGCCAGTTCCAGGGTCAGAGCCTGGGGTAGGAAGCCGTCCTGCCGGGACCAGCCCTTTTCGGCCAGGTCGTCGACAATACGTTGCAGCAAAGGGTGATCGAGGGGTATTTGCATGGCGCGCATAGTATCCATACGCCTGTGAATCCGACAGAGCCGCCGGGCGTCTGAATACACTTTAGTCAGGTGACTGATAGGACTTCTCGACAAATCCTACGCCCGACACGGACAATAGTGGCCGACTGACAGGAGTCCATATGCGTCGTTTGTTTTTTTCATTGCTGATGTTCTGCGTTTTGCCCGCCTGGGCAGACGGCCATGACCAGTTGTACAAGGTCGCCGGCTGGGCCGAACAACGTGCACATTTCAATGACGCCCTCAGTGCCGCCCAGCAACGCTACCGCAATAGCCTGCCGCCAGCGGTGTACCAGGCGCTGGTGGACAACAGTAATAAACGCTTTGCCGCCCAGTCCATGGACCAGCGCGCCGAGGCGCAATTGCGCAAGAACCTGGCGGACCCGAAGCCCGCCCTGGCCTTTTTCCAATCGCCCCTGGGCCGCAAGATCGTCGCCGCTGAGTTGCTCGCCACGCGCCGCGACCAGTTGGCAAAAAACGCCCAGGGCTTGCCGAAAATCCAAGCCGACGCGACCCGCAGCCTGATCATCGGCCACCTGGCCCAGGCCCTGCCCGCCCGTGAAGCCGGCGCGGAAGTCAGCCTGGCGATTGCCGGTGTGGCGGCCGACAGCCTGAGCCAGATGATCCCCGGTTTGTTGGGCGGTGGTCAGGCCCAGGGCATGTTGAATGGACAACGCGAGCGGCTGATGCAGCAGATCGACAAAGATCTGAACAACACGCTGTTGTACGTCTATCGAGATCTGTCTGACCCGGAGCTGGAAGAATTCGCTACGTTTGCGGAGTCGCCGGAGGGTAAGGCGTATTACCAGGCGGCGCTGGCAGCCATTCGCGCGGGCCTTGCGGTCGGCCAAAGCACCTCTAGCCTGACGCAGTAACAAATGTGGGAGGGGGCTTGCCCTCTCCCACATTTTTTAGATTGAGTTACTTCAGGTGATCGGTGAGGTACGTGAAATACGCTTCGCGAATCTCCGGTATCTCATTCGCCAAATGGTGCCTGCCACGCGGCAGCATCAACACCTCGGGCTGGTCGAACTTGCTCCTTAGCACCTGCAAGTTGTGCTGCCAGTCCACCGTCATATCTTCCTCCCCCTGCACAATCACCGGCCGCCTAGGGCTGCGCGGTGCGGCTTCGATACGTTTGATCCAGCGCGCCAAGGCGCCCACCCAGGCGGTAGGCAGTTGACGCGGCTGCAGCGGGTCGGCCTCAAGGAAGGGCTTGAACGCGGGATCGTGGGTGTTCTCGCTGAACCGCCGCGCGATGCCTTTGACGAATGGCCGCAACAGGTAATAGCTGACCTGCGACCAGCCCCAGGCACGCGGCCGCACCAGTGGCGAGAGCAGGAACGTCTTGCCTTGGGCCGGGCTCTCAACGCCATGGTTGAGCACGTGATCCACCACCACCGCGCCGCCGGTGCTTTGCCCGAACAGGTGCCAAGGTTGCGGCAGTTGCAGTGCTTCGGCTTGGCCAAACAGCGCCTGCACCACCTGTTGATACACCGCAAAATCATCGATGCTGGCGCGCGCGCCGCTGGACAGGCCGTGCCCCGGCAAATCGCAGGCGATCACCACGAAGCCTTGGTCCAACGCCCAGTCCACCACATGGCGATACAAGCCCATATGGTCGTAGAAGCCGTGGAACATGAACATCGTCGCCACCGGCACGGGCGGCCACCACACTTGCGCGACCACCTCGAACCCGTCCACCTCGAAGCGTCCCAGACGGCTGACCACCGGAACGTTGCGCGCCGCCAGGTCCAGCCCGTAGAAACGTTGATAGACCCGTGCCTCGGCTGAAAGCGGCTGCGCATCCACCAGGGGCCGCAAGCTTTCGCGCAGATGATCGGGGTCAAAGGTGACGGGCATAAAGGGTTCCAGACTGACGGCGAAGATGAATATCGAGCTGCGATATTCATCTGTCAGGACAAGCATGGCAAGCTACGCGACCTTCGAGGATACATCTGAATGCGACAGCCCTACCGTACCGCCCTGTTCGCCAGCCTCATCCTGGTTATCTGCACCGGCGTGCTGTGGGCCGCGTATGACTGGTTCCAGGGCCGCTACCTGCGCGCCTTCAGCGAACACACGGCGGTTTTTTCCGGTGACCCGCTGAAACTGCCTGCCGACCTCGCCGGCCCCGGCCCGATCCGCCTGGTGCACTTCTGGGACCCCGCCTGCCCCTGCAACGTCGGCAACCAGCAGCACCTGGGCGAGCTGATCGAGCACTACGCGCCTCAAGGCGTCGAGTTCTACGCCCTGCAAAAGCCCGGCAGCCACGGCCAACTGCCCGACAACCTGCGCCGCATGAAAACCCTCACCGCCCTGCCCGGTGCCGACCAAGTACCGGCCAGCCCGGCCGTGGGCATCTGGGACCGCAGCGGCAAGCTCGCGTATTTCGGCCCCTACAGCGAAGGCCTCACATGCAATTCCAGCAACAGTTTTATTGAGCCGATCTTGAAGGCCCTTGAAGCGGGACGCGAGGTGAATGCCACGCACACTCTGGCGGTGGGCTGCTATTGTTCGTGGCCAACAGGCTCGTAACTCGCCACCCACTCTTGGTAAGGAATGTTCATGAAGCGCGTCTTGCGGGTTCTCGCGGTTCTTGTAGTGATGATCGCCCTCGGCGCAGGCGCGTACGTCTACAGCAAACAACCCACCCGCCAGGGCACGGTGACACTGGCCAACCTGCAAGGCTCGGTCACGGTGCGCTACGACGACCGTGGCGTGCCGCATATTCGGGCCGAGAATGAAACCGACCTGTATCGCGCCTTGGGCTATGTGCATGCCCAGGACCGCCTGTTCCAGATGGAGATCATGCGGCGCCTGGCCCGTGGCGAGCTGGCCGAGGTGCTCGGGCCCAAGGTGCTGGAGACCGACAAGTTGTTCCGCAGCCTGCGCATTCGCGACCGCGCGGCCACCTATGTGGCGCAGCTGGACCATGAGTCGGCGCACTGGAAGGCGCTGCAAGCCTATCTGGACGGGATTAACCAATATCAGGACAGCCACGCCCGCCCGATGGAGTTCGACGTGCTGGGCATCCCCAAGCGGCCGTTTACCGCCGAGGACACCATCAGCGTCGCCGGGTATATGGCCTACAGCTTTGCCGCTGCCTTTCGTACCGAGCCTTTGCTGACTTACGTACGTGACCAATTGGGCAGCGACTACCTGAAAGTCTTCGACCTCGACTGGCAACCCAAGGGCGCCCTCAACCTGGCTGCCGGCGATTGGCAGACCCTCGGCGCCATCGCTGCCCTGAGTGAGCAGGCCCTGGCCGACAACGGCCTGCCGCAGTTCGAAGGCAGTAACGCCTGGGCCATCAGCGGCAACCGCACCCAGAGCGGCAAACCGTTGCTGGCCGGCGACCCGCATATCCGTTTCTCGGTGCCGTCGGTGTGGTATGAAGCGCAGCTGTCAGCGCCAGGGTTCGAGTTGTATGGCTATCACAACGCCCTCGTGCCGGTGGCGTTCCTGGGGCACAACCTGGACTTCGGCTGGAGCCTGACCATGTTCCAGAACGATGACCTCGACCTCATCGCCGAAAAGACCAACCCGGACAACCCCAACCAGGTCTGGTACCACGGCCAGTGGGTCGACATGACAAGCACCGAGCAACAGATTGCGGTGAAAGGCCAGGCGCCGTTGACCTTGACCCTGCGCCAATCGCCCCACGGCCCGATCATCAATGACGTGCTGGGCGAAAACGCCGGCAACACACCGATTGCCATGTGGTGGGCGTTCCTCGACACCCAGAACCCGATCCTCGAAGGGTTCTACCAGCTCAACCGCGCCGACACCCTGGTCAAGGCGCGTGCGGCGGCAGCCAAGGTGTCCGCGCCGGGGCTGAACATTGTGTGGGCGAATGCCAAGGGCGATATCGGCTGGTGGGCGGCGGCGCAGTTGCCGATTCGTCCGGCCGGGGTCAACGCCGGGTTTATCCTCGACGGCAGCAGCCCCCAAGCCGACAAACTGGGCTTCTACCCCTTCAGCGCCAACCCCCAGGAAGAGAATCCGGCACGTGGTTATGTGGTGTCGGCCAACGCCCAGCCAGTTTCGCCCACCGGCATGGAGATCCCCGGCTATTACAACCTGGCCGACCGTGGCCAGCAGTTGAACGCGCAGTTGAGCGACAAGAGCGTGAAGTGGGACGTGAACAACAGCCAGGCCCTGCAGCTGGGCACCACCACCGCCTTCGGCCCGCGCCTGCTGGCGCCGCTGTTACCGGTGCTGCGCGAGACGGTCAAGGACCCGGCGCAGTTGAAACTGGTGGAGCAGCTTGCACGCTGGAAGGGTGACTACCCGCTGGACTCCACCAGCGCCACGCTGTTCAACCAGTTCCTGTTCAACCTGGCCGACGCCGCCTTCCACCCGAAGCTCGGCGACGGCATGTTCAAGACCCTGCTCAGCACCCGCGTGATCGACGCTGCCCTGCCACGCCTGGCCGCCGCGCCGGATTCGCCGTGGTGGGATGGCAAGCGCGCGGAGACCGTCAAGCTCGCCTGGGACAACAGCCTGGCGCACCTCAAGGCCACCTTAGGGGATGATCCGACCCAGTGGCAGTGGGGCAAGGCGCACACCCTGACCCACGGCCACCCGCTGGGCTCGCAGAAGCCGTTGGACCTGATCGTCAATGTCGGCCCGTTCCCGGCGCCGGGCACCCACGAAGTGCCGAACAACCAGTCCGCCAATATCGGCCCGGCGCCGTGGCCCGTCACCTACGGGCCTTCTACGCGCCGCCTGATCGACTTCGCCGACGTGGCGCACGCCCTGACCATCAACCCGGTCGGGCAAAGCGGTGTGCCGTTTGACCGGCATTACGGCGACCAGGCGGAAACCTACATCGAAGGCGGTTACGAACAGGCGCATTTCACCGATGAGGAAGTGACGGCCAATACGCGTGGAACACTGAAACTGCTGCCCGCCAGATAACCGCTTGCAACGCGGTCAAACGGTGGGAGCGGGCTTGCTCGCTCCCACATTAGATCGGCGCCGCAAAGTTAAGCCGGAACTGTTGCGGCGTCACGCCCAGCCGGCGGTTGAACACACTGCGCATGTGCTGGGCATCGCGAAAGCCGCATTGATAGGCCACAGTCTTGAGCGGCGCCGGGCTGCTTTCCAGCATCACCCGCGCCGCGTCCACCCGCGCCCGCTCGACAAACTCCGCCGGGGTGATGCGTGCTTCACGGGCAAACACCCGCGAGAAGTTGCGCGCGCTCATATTGGCTGCCTTGGCCAAGTCGGCAATGGTCAGGTCCCCCGTCAGGTTCGCCAGCACGTGCAGCTGCACCTGCGCCACCGCTGACGTGGTTTCGGCGTGGGCCGTGAGAAACGGGCTGAACTGCGACTGCCCACCCGAGCGCTGGGTAAACACCACCAGGCGCTTGGCCACACTCAACGCGACTTCCGGGCCATGATCCTGGGCCAGCAGATACAGCGACAGATCGATGCCCGCCGTGACCCCGGCCGAGGTGTAGAGGTTGCCGTCCTGCACGTAGAGGCGGTCGGCCTCAACCTGGGCGGTGGGGCACAGGCGCGCCAGATCAGCCGCGTCGTTCCAATGGGTGGTGACGGTTTTCCCATCCAGCAGCCCAGCTCGGGCCAGCATGAACGCGCCGTTGCAGATCGAACCGAAGCGTTGCGCACGCGCCGTGGCGCCCCGCAACCAATCATCGAACTGCGTGCCGAAGTCTTCGAAGGGTAACTGCGGGCCGCCAGCGACCAGCAGCAGGTCATAAGCGTGCAGGGCTTCGCTGTAGTGCCGGTGGGCCTGCAATGACAGGCCGTTGGAGGCGGCCATGGTGCCACGGCCAAGGCCAATCACTTCAAGCTGGTAATGGTCCTCAGGCGCTAGAAACCGGTTGGCCTCGCAAAACACATCCATGGGGCCGGTCACGTCCAGTGACTGGACGCCGGGAAAAATCAGGATGGCAACGGTTTTGCCCATGAACAACACACCTTCTCTAACTGAATAAACGCAATTGCCCTCCCATATTTTGATTTTTGCAAGGTTCGAGGGACCAATCGCCTGCTACACCCTAGCTGATTTTTGCCTTGGCACGATGTGGCTGCACATTGGCCGACATCGCTTCCTCACCGCGCTAGCCCCTCCGCGGGCACGCGACCAGACTGGATGCTTTCCAGAGGAGAACGCCCATGACCACCACCATCGCCGGCATCCAGATCCCTGACAGCGCCCTGGCCAAGGCCACCACCGAATACATCCGTGACGTCGAATCCGACCTGCTTTACCACCATTCCCGCCGGGTATTCCTGTTCGGCGCGTTGAGTGGCGAACGCAAGCAACTCGCCTACAACCCGGAGCTGCTCTACGTCGGCGCGATGTTCCATGACCTCGGCCTGGTGGAAGGCCATCGCAGTAACGACGAACGCTTCGAAGTGGACGGCGCCAACGCCGCCGCGGCCTTCCTCAAGCCTTACGGGCTGAGCGATGACGACATCGAACAGGTGTGGTTGTCCATCGCCCTGCACACCACGCCGGGGGTGCCGCAGCATTTGCGTCCAACCGTTGCACTGGTGACTGCGGGTGTCGAGATGGACGTGCTGGGCATGGACTACGCCGCGTTCAGCAACGTGCAGCGCGACGCCGTGGTGCATGCGCATCCACGCGGTGAAGGGTTCAAGGAGTGCATCATCTGCGCGTTCGCCGACGGTTTGCGACATCGCCCGCAGACCACGTTTGGCAACGTGAAGACGGATGTGCTGGTGGATCAGGAGCCGGGGTTCCGGCCGATGAATTTTGTCGAAGTCATCCGCAAATCCCCCTGGACTGCTTAACCAACAAGCCAAACCCGATCCATGTAGTGAGCGGGCTTGCCCCGCGCTGGGCTGCGGAGCGGCCCCAAAACCAGGCACCGCGTTCTTTCTGAAGGAATGCGGTGCCTGCAAAAGGGGCCGCTCCGCAGCCCAGCGCGGGGCAAGCCCGCTCACCACAACAAGCCCGCCCACCACAGCGAGCTTGCTCACCACAGCAGGCCTACTCACCACAGCGAGCCCGCTCACCTCAGCAGGCCCCTCCCACATTGGGTCCCCGTTCCGGGTTTTAAACCGGTGCAGGCGCCCGACGCTTGTCCGGCTGCTGCCAGCCATCTGCCGCTGCTTCTTCGATGGCTTGCTGGATCGCCTTCTTGCGCATCTCTTCCGCACGGCGGCTGAAGAACCACACCAGGAAGGTCACCAGCGACACCGCCAACAGGATCAGGCTGGCCACGGCGTTGATCTCGGGTTTAACCCCAAGACGCACCGCCGAGAACACTTCCATCGGCAAGGTCGTCGACCCCGGCCCCGACACGAAGCTCGCCAGCACCAGGTCATCCAGGGACAGCGCGAACGACATCATGCCGCCCGCCGCCAACGACGGCGCGATCATCGGGATGGTGATCAGGAAGAACACCTTCCACGGCCGCGCGCCCAGGTCCATCGCCGCTTCTTCGATCGACAGGTCCAGCTCACGCAGGCGCGCCGACACCACCACGGCTACATACGCCGCGCAGAACGTGGTGTGGGCGATCCAGATGGTGACGATGCCACGTTCCTGGGGCCAGCCAATCATCTGCGCCATGGCCACGAACAGCAGCAACAGCGACAGGCCAGTGATCACTTCCGGCATCACCAATGGCGCGGTCACCAGGCCGCCGAACAGCGTGCGGCCCTTGAACTGGCTGATGCGCGTCAGCACGAACGCCGCCAATGTACCCAGCGCCACTGCCGCCACTGCCGTGTAGCAGGCGATTTCCAGGGAGCGGGCCACCGAGCCCATCAACTGGGTGTTGTCCAGCAGGCCCACGTACCACTTGATCGACCAACCGCCCCACACTGTGACCAGCTTGGATTCGTTGAACGAGTAGATCACCAGGATCAGCATCGGCAGGTAGATGAACAACAACCCCGCCACCAGCATGAAGCTTGAGAAACTGACGCGCTTCATATCTTGCCCTCCATCTCTTTGGCTTGGCTGCGGTTGAACAGGATGATCGGCACGATCAGGATCGCCAGCATCACCACCGCCAGGGCAGACGCCACCGGCCAGTCACGGTTGTTGAAGAATTCTTGCCACAACACTTTACCGATCATCAGGGTTTCCGGGCCGCCCAGCAGTTCCGGAATCACGAACTCGCCCACCACCGGGATAAACACCAGCATGCAGCCGGCGATGATGCCGTTCTTGGACAGCGGCACGGTGATTTTCCAGAAGCTGTTGAAGGTGCTCGAGCCCAGGTCGGACGCAGCTTCCAGCAGGCTCTGGTCATGCTTCACCAGGTTGGCGTACAGCGGCAGGATCATGAACGGCAGGTACGAATAGACCACGCCGATATACACCGCGATGTTGGTGTTGAGGATCTGCAGCGGCTCGTTGATCAACCCCATGGACATCAGGAAGCCATTGAGCAAGCCGTTGTTGCTGAGGATGCCCATCCACGCATACACGCGGATCAGGATCGCGGTCCAGGTCGGCATCATGATCAGCAGCACCAGCACGGTCTGCATCTCTTTGCGCGCAGTGGCAATGGCGTAGGCCATCGGGTAGCCGATCAGCAGGCACAGCAGCGTGCTGAAGAACGCCATTTTCAGCGAGCCCAGGTACGCGGCGATGTACAACTCGTCGCCCGCCAGCAGGCTGTAGTTCGCCAGGTTCAGCACCACCTGCAGCTTCTGCTCAACGTAGGTGTAGATCTCGGTGTAGGGCGGGATCGCCACGTCGGCTTCGGCGAAGCTGATTTTGAGGACGATGAAAAACGGCAACGCGAAGAACAGGAACAGCCACAGGAACGGAATCCCGATGACGACCTGCTTCCCGGTGGGGATTATGCGGTTCAAGCGGCGCTTGAGCTTCTTGGTATTCATGAGCGAAGTACCACGCCGCTGTCGTCTTCCCACCACACGTAGACCTGGTCACCCCAGGTCGGCCGCTGGCCACGGCGCTCGGCGTTGGCCACGAAGGACTGCACCAGCTTGCCACTCGGCAGCTCCACGTAGAACACCGAGTGGCCACCCAGGTAGGCGATGTCGTGCACCTTGCCGCTCGACCAGTTGTGCTCGCAGGTCGGCATTTCGGTGGTAACCAGCAGCTTTTCCGGGCGGATGGCGTAGGTCACCGATTTGTCTTCCACCGAGGTGGCGATGCCGTAGCCCACGTAGATATCGCGGTCCAGGTCCGGGCACTTGAGCACCGCGTGGCCTTCGGCGTCGTCCACCACTTGGGTGTCGAAGATGTTGACGTTGCCGATGAACTCGCACACCAGGCGACTGGTAGGCGTTTCGTAGATGTCGATCGGGCTGCCGATCTGGGCGATCCAGCCCAGGTGCATGATCGCGATGCGCTCGGCCATGGTCATGGCCTCTTCCTGGTCGTGGGTCACCATCACGCAGGTCACACCCACGCGCTCGATGATTTCCACCAACTCCAGCTGCATCTGCGAGCGCAGTTTCTTGTCGAGGGCGCCCATTGGCTCATCGAGCAGCAGCAGTTTCGGGCGCTTGGCCAGGGAGCGCGCCAACGCCACACGCTGACGCTGGCCGCCGGACAACTGATGCGGCTTGCGCTTGGCGTACTGGCTCATCTGCACCAGCTTGAGCATCTCAGCCACACGGGCGTCGACCTCGGCCTTGGGAATCTTGTCCTGCTGCAGGCCGAACGCGATGTTCTGCGCCACGGTCATGTGCGGGAACAGCGCATAGGACTGGAACATCATGTTGATCGGCCGCTCGTAGGGCGGCATGTCGGTGATGTCCACACCGTCGAGGTAGATGCGCCCCTCAGTCGGGCGCTCAAAACCTGCGAGCATGCGCAGCAAGGTGGACTTGCCCGAACCCGAACCGCCGAGCAAGGCGAAGATCTCACCTTTCTTGATTTCCAGGGACACATCGTCCACGGCAATCGTCTCGTCGAACTTCTTCGTGACCCGGTCGATTTTGACCAACACCTTCTTCGGTGTCTGGTCGCCCTCGAGGGCTTTCTTATAGGCGCCGGAGGCAACTGCCATTTACGAAACTCCCAAAAAAAACAGTGCAGTTCGCCCGAGGCGGGCGAACCCAGGATAGTTTGAGCCTTACTTGCCCGTCTTGACCTTGGTCCAGCTACGGGTCATCAAACGTTGCACTTTCGGGGGTAGCTCGAAGTTCACGAATGTCCGGTCGAGTACCGCCTGCGGTGGGTAAACCGCTTCGTCGGTGCGTATCGATTGCTCCATCAGTTTGTCCGACCCAGGGTTAGGGTTGGCGTAACCGACGTAATCACTGACCTGGGCGATCACCTCAGGTTGCAGCAAATAGTTGATGAAGGCGTGGGCCTCTTTGACGTTGGTCGCATCCTTGGGGATGGCCAGCACGTCGAACCACAGGTTGCCGCCTTCTTTCGGAATGGCGTAGGCGATGTTCACGCCTTTGCCCGCCTCGGCCGCGCGGGCCTTGGCCTGGAACACATCGCCGGAGAAACCGGCCGCCACGCAGATGTTGCCGTTGGCCAGGTCGGAGATGTATTTGGATGAATGGAAGTAGGTCACGTAAGGACGCACTTTCAGCAGCTTGGCTTCAGCCTTCTTGTAGTCTTCAGGGTTGGTGCTGTTGGGATCAAGGCCCATGTAGTTGAGCACCGCCGGCAGCATTTCATCCGCAGAGTCCATGAACGACACGCCGCACGTCGCCAGCTTCTTCATGTTTTCCGGCTCGAACAGCACGGCCCAGGAGTCGATATGGTCGACGCCCAGCACTTCTTTCACCTTGTCGACGTTGTAGCCGATGCCATTGGTGCCCCACAGGTACGGCACGGCGTACTGGTTGCCCGGGTCGTTCTTTTCCAGGCGCTTGAGCAACGCCGGATCGAGGTTGGCGTAATGTGTCAGCAGCGACTTGTCGAGCTTCTGGAACGCCCCGGCCTTGATCTGCTTGCCGAGGAAGTGGTTGGACGGCACCACCACGTCGTAGCCGGTACGCCCGGCCAGCAGCTTGCCTTCCAGGGTTTCGTTGGAGTCAAACACGTCATACACGGGCTTGATGCCGCTGGCTTTTTCGAAGTTGGCCAGGGTGTCGGTGCCGATGTAGTCCGACCAGTTATAAATATGCACAGTCGGTGCGGCCTGCACGCTGACAGCCAGCGTGATACCTGCACCCACCAGCAAGGCTTTGCGAAATAAAGAAATTGGCACGTGGAGGTCCTCTTAAATAGTTGGGCCTTAAAGTTGTTGCCCGGCAACAAAACCGGCGCGCAACTTACCCTCGATAAACCGATCCGGCAAAACTTTCTGGCATTTAATGTGTGGGAGGGAGCTTGCTGTGGTGAGGCGGCTTGTCCACCGCCGGGTTCACCGCAGATTGGTGGGGCTGCTTCGCAGCCCAGCGCGGGGTAAGCCCGCTCACCACATTTCCCCCTCCCACAAGGTTCAGGGCTTATTTACCGGACTTGATCTTGGTCCAGCTGCGCGTCATTTCACGCTGGGTTGCGGCTGGCAGGTCAGCAATGGCATAGAGCTTGGCTTGCACGTCTGCTGGCGGGTAGATGCCCGGGTCGCTGGTGATGTCTTTGTCGACCAGTGCGGTGGCTTTCGCGTTACCGTTCGGGAAACGTACGCTGTTGGTGATCGAAGCCATTACTTCCGGCTTCAACAGGTAGTTCATGAATTTGTAGGCGGCGTCGACGTTTTCGGCATCTTTAGGGATGGCGACCATGTCGAAGAAGCTACCGGCGCCTTCTTTCGGAATGTCGTAGGCCACTTTCACTTTGCCACCGGCTTCAGCCGCGCGGGACTTGGCCTGCTGGATGTCACCCGAATAACCCACGGCGACGCAGATGTTGCCGTTGGCCAGGTCGGAGATGTACTTGGACGAGTGGAAGTAGCCGATCGAAGGACGGATCTTCAGGAACAGCGCTTCGGCTTGCTTGAGGTCGTCTTTCTTCTGGCTGTCGGTCGGCAGGCCCAGGTAATGCAGCGCGATCGGCAGCATTTCGGTTGGCGAGTCGAGGAAGCTCACGCCGCAGCTTTTCAGCTTGGCGATGTTCTCAGGCTTGAGCAGCACGTCCCAGGAATCGATCTTGTCCACGCCCAGCGCAGCCTTGACCTTCTCCGGGTTGTAGCCGATGCCGATCGAGCCCCACATGTACGGGAAAGCGTGCTTGTTGTCCGGGTCGCTGACCGACACGGCTTTCAGCAGGGATTTGTTCAGGTTGTCGTAGTTGGACAGCTTGGTCTTGTCCAGCTCCTGGTAGACGCCCGCCTTGATCTGCTTGGCGAGGAAGTTGTTCGACGGTACGACGATGTCATAACCGGACTTGCCTGCCAGCAACTTGGCTTCCAGGGTCTCGTTGCTGTCGAACACGTCGTACACCACTTTGATGCCGGACTCTTTTTCAAAGTTGGCGATGGTATCCGGCGCGATGTAGTCGGACCAGTTGTAGACGTGCAGCACTTTATCGTCTGCCTGGGCCGCGCCCGCCATTGCGCCCATCAGGGACAAGGCGAGGAGGGTCTTGCCAGCGTTCTTCAAACCTAATGCCTTCATTTGGTGATGCTCCAATTTTTCTTTTTTGGGCCACGTTCTTACAAGGTTTTGCGGCCCGTCTAAAGGGCAACAAAACAGGGCGACAGTCTGGCAAGTTCTGAGGCCGGCTTTCAACCAAAGCCTCATCTATAACTGCTCGGTACACAGCGCCTGAAAGCCGCTGCGCACTGAGCCTAGCACTTAGCCCTGCAATGCCGCCAAAGTCAGGTCCAGGCAATGCCGAGCCTTGGTCACCAGCTCGTCAATTTCGGCCTGGCTGATCACCAGCGGCGGCGAAATGATCATGGTGTCGCCCACGGCGCGCATGATCAGGCCATTCTCGAAGCAGAAGGTTCGGCAGATCATGCCTGCGCCCTTGCCTTCGTAACGCTTGCGCGTTGCCTTGTCCTGCACCAGCTCAATCGCGCCGAGCATGCCCACGCCGCGCACTTCACCCACCAACGGGTGATCCGCCAGCTCCCGTAGACGTTTCTGCAAATACGGTGCCGTTTCGTCGTGAACGCGGTTAACGATTTTTTCATCGCGCATGATGCGGATGTTTTCCAGGGCCACTGCCGCCGCCACCGGGTGGCCGGAGTAGGTGAAGCCGTGGTTGAAATCGCCACCTTCGTTGAGCACGGCCACCACGTCGTCGCGCACGATCAAGCCGCCCATGGGGATGTAACCCGAGGTCAGGCCCTTGGCGATGGTCATCATGTGGGGCTTGAGGTCGTAGAAATCGCTACCGAACCACTCACCGGTCCGGCCGAAACCGCAGATCACCTCATCGGCGACAAACAGGATGTCGTACTTGGCGAGGATTTCCTTGATGCGCGGCCAGTAGGTGGCGGGCGGAACGATCACACCACCGGCGCCCTGGATCGGCTCGGCAATAAAGGCACCGACGTTGTCCACGCCCAGTTCCAGGATCTTCTCTTCCAACTGGTTGGCAGCCCACACGCCGAATTCTTCGGGGCTCATGTCGCCGCCTTCGCCAAACCAGTACGGCTGCGCGATGTGGGTAATGCCCGGGATCGGCAAGTCGCCCTGCTCATGCATATAGGTCATGCCGCCCAGGCTGGCGCCGGCCACGGTGGAGCCGTGGTAGCCATTCTTGCGGCTGATGATGGTTTTCTTGTTCGGCTGGCCCTTGATCGCCCAATAGTGGCGGACCATGCGCAACATGGTGTCGTTGCCTTCGGAGCCGGAACCGGTGAAGAACACGTGGTTCATGCCGGCCGGTGCGATATCGGAAATGGCCTTGGCCAACTCCAGTACCGGTGGGTGAGCGGTCTGGAAGAACAGGTTGTAGTACGGCAGTTCTTTCATCTGCTTGGCGGCGGCGTCAGCCAGTTCATCGCGACCGTAGCCGATCGCCACGCACCACAGGCCGGCCATGCCGTCGAGGATCTTGTTGCCTTCGCTGTCCCACAGGTAAACGCCGTGGGCTTTGGTGATGATCCGTGGGCCTTTCTCTTTCAATTGCTTGAAGTCGCTGAACGGCGCCAGGTGGTGATCACTGCTCAAGGCTTGCCATTCACGGGTTTGCGGGTTGTTGCTGGACATACCGATCTCCTAGACTTTTCAGTAAAGGGCGCGCCGCTTTCAAGGGCGCGCCCGGCGCATCAGACGGCGAAGAGCAGGAATTCCCGCTCCCACGAACTGATGACGCGCTTGAAGTTTTCATGCTCGGCCCGCTTGACCGCGACGTAGCCTGTGATGAATTTCTGACCCAGGTATTTCTCGATGGTCTTGCTGTTTTCCATGCGTTCCAGGGCGTCTTCGATGGTCAGCGGAAGGCGCAGGTTGCGACGCTCGTAACCACGGCCTACCACTGGCGCGCTGGGGTTATGGCCTTCGACCATGCCGATGTAGCCACACAGCAGGCTGGCGGCAATCGCCAGGTACGGGTTGGCGTCGGCGCCCGGCAGGCGGTTTTCCACACGCCGGTTCTGCGGGCCGGCATCCGGTACGCGCAGGCCCACGGTGCGGTTTTCTTCGCCCCACTCCACGTTCACCGGCGCCGAGGTATCCGGCAGGAAGCGGCGGAACGAGTTCACGTTAGGCGCAAACAGCGGCAGCAATTCAGGGATGAATTTCTGCAGGCCGCCAATGTGGTTGAGGAACAGCTCGCTCATGGACCCGTCTTCATTGGAGAAGACGTTCTTGCCGGTAGCGATGTCGATGATGCTCTGGTGCAGGTGCATCGCGCTGCCGGGCTCGCCGGTCATCGGCTTGGCCATAAAGGTCGCGGCCACATTGTGCTTGAGCGCGGCTTCACGCATGGTGCGCTTGAACACCAGGATCTGGTCGGCCAGCGACAGGGCATCGCCATGACGGAAGTTGATTTCCATCTGCGCCGTGCCGTCTTCGTGAATCAGCGTGTCGAGGTCCAGTTCCTGCAGTTCGCACCAGTCGTAGACGTCTTCGAACAGCGGGTCGAATTCGTTGGCGGCTTCTATAGAGAAGGATTGGCGACCGGTCTCGGGGCGCCCGGAACGGCCAATCGGCGGTTGCAGCGGGAAGTCCGGGTCTTCGCAGCGTTTGGTCAGGTAGAACTCCATCTCCGGCGCCACGATGGGCTGCCAGCCTTTGTCGGCATAGAGCTTGAGGACTTTCTTGAGTACGTTGCGCGGCGACAGCTCGATCGGGTTGCCTTGCTTGTCGTAGGTGTCGTGGATCACCTGGGCAGTCGGCTCGATGGCCCAAGGCACCAGGAACACCGCGTTCTGGTCGGGGCGGCAGATCATGTCGATGTCGGCCGGGTCGAGCAATTCGTAATAAATGTCGTCTTCGACATAGTCGCCGGTCACGGTCTGCAACAGAACGCTCTCGGGCAGGCGCATGCCTTTTTCGGCGATGAACTTGTTGGTCGGCGAGATCTTGCCCCGGGTGATGCCGGTGAGGTCGCCAATCATGCATTCGACTTCTGTGATCTTGTGGTCTTTCAACCAATCGGTGAGCTGGTCGAGGTTGTTACTCATAAATGCCTCTGGGCTGGGTTTCCTGGCATCCATTAAAGGCCAGGCGTTGGTTGACGCAGCATCCGCGTCGTTTTTTTCATTCAGGGTAGGAGCTTACCTGCCATTTGCTGCAGCGTTGCATTCCTCACGCCAAAGTTGTGTGCAATTTTGAGCAGCACAGCGGAAGCGAGCCGTTCGGTGGCAAACGAGGAGGCAAAAAAGAGGTCGGACCGGGCGTCAAGAATATTGGCCGGGGCGCGAGCAATCACGCGGGAGGAATGGACGGATGACACAGCCTGGCTGAAGCAGGCCAAGACGCCGAGTGGCGGCAGGCGAGACATGAAGCACCCCGGTATTATTGCTGTTATGGGTTTGAATCGAGCTTAGCCTTGTTCATTTTTTTACACAACACCCCCGTAAAAAATACAACACGGCCCGCTCAAGCCTGCGAGTCCCAAGCCCGTCAAACCCAAAAAACCGCCCCAAAAAGCCCCAAAAAAGCCTTCGCAGCGCTTTTTTAGGGCAAAAAAGGCCTCGCTTGACTTCGGCATGCCGTTCGGGTTGACTGAAACCAGAAAAGATCAATGATTGATATTTTTAACAACAAAGGTGTTGCATCATGTCGGTACCCCCGCGTGCCGTTCAGCTTAACGAAGCGAACGCGTTCCTTAAGGATCATCCTGAGGTTCTGTACGTAGACCTTCTAATTGCGGATATGAATGGTGTGGTGCGCGGCAAGCGCATCGAACGCACCAGCCTCCACAAGGTTTACGAGAAGGGCATTAACCTGCCTGCCTCTTTATTTGCCCTGGATATCAACGGCTCTACGGTGGAAAGCACCGGCCTGGGCCTGGACATCGGTGATGCTGACCGAATCTGTTATCCAATCCCCGACACCCTGTGCAATGAACCCTGGCAAAAGCGCCCTACCGCGCAACTGCTGATGACCATGCACGAACTTGAAGGTGAACCTTTCTTCGCCGATCCGCGCGAAGTGCTCCGCCAAGTTGTAAGCAAATTTGACGACCTTGGCCTGACCATCTGCGCCGCTTTCGAACTCGAGTTCTACCTGATCGACCAGGAGAACGTGAACGGCCGCCCACAACCGCCTCGCTCGCCGATCTCCGGCAAACGCCCGCACTCGACACAGGTCTACCTGATCGACGACCTCGACGAATACGTCGACTGCCTCCAGGACATCCTGGAAGGTGCCAAAGAGCAAGGCATCCCGGCCGACGCCATCGTCAAGGAAAGTGCCCCGGCGCAGTTCGAAGTGAACCTGCACCACGTGGCCGACCCGATCAAGGCGTGCGACTACGCGGTCCTGCTCAAGCGTCTGATCAAGAACATCGCCTACGACCATGAGATGGACACCACCTTCATGGCCAAGCCTTACCCAGGCCAGGCAGGCAACGGTTTGCACGTACACATCTCGATCCTGGACAAAGACGGCAAGAACATCTTTGCCAGCGAGGATCCCGAGCAGAACGCCGCATTGCGTCACGCGATCGGCGGTGTGCTCGAGACCCTACCCGCTCAAATGGCGTTCCTGTGCCCCAACGTCAACTCCTATCGCCGTTTCGGCGCACAGTTCTACGTGCCGAACTCGCCGTGCTGGGGCCTGGATAACCGCACCGTGGCGATTCGCGTACCGACCGGCTCGTCCGATGCCGTGCGTATCGAACACCGCGTGGCGGGCGCCGACGCCAACCCTTACCTGCTGATGGCTTCGGTTTTGGCAGGCGTGCACCACGGCCTGACCAACAAGATCGAGCCTGGCGCACCGGTGGAAGGCAACAGCTACGAGCAGAACGAACAAAGCCTGCCGAACAACCTGCGCGATGCATTGCGTGAGTTGGACGACAGCGAGGTGATGGCCAAGTACATCGATCCTAAATACATCGATATCTTCGTTGCCTGTAAGGAAAGTGAGCTGGAAGAGTTCGAACATTCCATCTCCGACCTTGAGTACAACTGGTACCTGCATACCGTGTAAGCGGTTGCGACATTGAAAAAACGCCGCGGGCCTTGGGCCTGTGGCGTTTTTTTATGGGTCTCTTACTGAAGACCGAGTTGGCCTCATCGGGGGCAAGCCCCCTCCCACAGTTGACTGCATTCTAAAGTTGGAACTCGGTCGAATGTGGGAGGGGGCTTGTTCTGGTCAAGTTTTTCCGGACACCGACTACGGTAATTAAGCGGCCTGCTGCTCCATTGCTATTGGCGACAGGTAGTTGTTGTAGCTGTGGAGCCTGATTCGGTTGTATCGCATGAAGAAGCTG
>NZ_JAIOKW010000063.1:0-18996 GCF_020093335.1 Pseudomonas fluorescens group sp.
ATCCAAGGCGAACGTTCTATGAAGTCGACGTCTGATAGAGCCCAGGATGGTTCAGTAGTAGCCTGCCGTAGCCAGTTTTTTCTCCGTTCGGAATGTTTCGGCTGAAACCAGCAAAGCTTTACCTGTAGCTAAGCAGGCGCCCAGCTATGTGGTAGCAGTCGCTCGATCTCGCTGGCCCGCTGCGTCGGCAGCTGCGTCAGCACATCCTTGAGATAAGCATACGGATCATGCCCGTTCATACGTGCCGACTGGATCAGGCTCATGATCGCCGCCGCCCGTTTGCCGCTGCGCAGCGACCCAGCAAACAACCAGTTCGACCGCCCAAGCGCCCACGGCCGGATCAAGTTCTCGATCTGGTTGTTGTCGATGGGCACAGCACCATCGTCCAGGTAGCGCGTCAGCGCTACCCAGCGTTTAAGGCTGTAATCCAGGGCCTTGGCCGTAGCAGAGCCCTCGGGCACAAGTTCGCGTTGGGCCAGCATCCACTCATGCAGTTTTTCAGCGATGGGCACCGCCGTTTCCTGGCGTAATCGCCAACGGTCTTCGTCGCTCATTTCCTTAGCGTGTCGCTCGACTTCGTACAGCCCGCCAATCGAGTGAAGCGCCTGCTCAGCCAACTGGCTTTTATTCGCGACGTGCAGGTCGAAGAACTTGCGGCGCGCGTGGGCCATGCAGCCGATTTCGGTGATGCCCAGCTCGAAGCTTGCCTTGTAGCCGGCAAAGTCGTCACAGACCAGCTTGCCGCTCCACGTGCCCAGGAAGTTACGCGCATGTTCGCCGGCACGGCTGGGGCTGAAGTCGTAGACCACGGCCTTGAGTGCCGAGAATGGCGTGCTGCTATAGGCCCAGACGTAAGCGCGGTGGGTTTTCTTCTCTCCTGGAGCCAGCATTTGTACCGGTGTTTCATCGGCGTGGACTACGCGCTGGGCCAGCACTGCTTCGCGCAGCGCATCGACCAGCGGCTGAAGCTGCACGCCGGTTTGACCCATCCACTGCGCTAGTGTCGAGCGCGGGATGGCAAGGCCGGCACGGCCGAAGATCTTTTCCTGTCGATAGAGCGGCAGGTGGTCGGCGAATTTGGCCACCATCACTTGCGCCAGCAGGCCGGCAGTGGGGATGCCCTTGTCGATCACCTGCGGCGGCACCGGGGCCTGGGTCAGTGTTTCGCACTGCCGGCAGGCCCATTTCCCACGAACGTGCTGTTCGACGGTGAACACGCCCGGCGTGTAGTCCAGCTTCTCGCTGACGTCTTCACCGATGCGCTGAAGCTGACAGCCGCAAGCGCACTGAGTGTTGTCCGGCTCGTGATGGATCACAGTGCGCGGGAACTGCGGCGGCAACGGCGCACGCTTGGGTTGCTGGCGTGGTTCTATCTGCGCGGGTGCGGGATGAAGTGCTTTTAAGTCGGCCTCGATGGCTTCAAGGTCGGTATTAAGCAGGTCATCGAGCAAGCTGCCTTGCGCCGGGCTGATCTGCTCGCTGCGCTTAGCAAACTTGTGTCGCTTGAGAATGGCGATTTCGTGGGTGAGCTGCTCGATGATCGTCTCATCACGATGGATCTTTCTGCCCATGGTGTCGACCTTGGACATCAGCTGCGCAGCCAGCGCGCGCAGTTGTTCAGGGGGCATTTGATCGAGATCGGGCAAAGAAGTCATGCCGTGGATTTTACCAAAGCAGTCCTCCGGTCACAGCTATAAGCCAGGTATTAGAGCAATGTAATTGCGCCGCCTGCACCTACTCGCTGCCAAGGCAATCCAAGTACCAGCGCCTGGAGTTGTTCGGGGTCGAGTTCGACCTCCGCGCCAAGATGGATGCCCGGCCAATGAAACTTGCCCTGATTCAAGCGTCGCGCCGCTAGCCAAATACCAACGCCGTCATGCACCAGCACCTTTATGCGGTTGGCCCGGCGGTTGGCAAAGAGGTAGGCGCAGTGCGGCTTCGCCGCACCGAACACGGCAACCACCCGGGCCAGTGCAGTGTCAGTGCCGGCCCGCATGTCCATGGGCTGGGTGGCGAGCCAGATGGAGTCGATACGAATCATTGGGCCAGGCCACGGATAAAACACGCGCAGCCGTCCGGATCTGAGGCTGGCCATTTTACGGTGACGGATTTATCGCCCAGAACCAGTGAGATGATCACCGTCTCTTCTGTTGCGCGCTTGGGTGCAGCTTGTACGGGGATGAAGGCCGGCAGAGTTGCGGGTGATTGATCCCGGTAAATCGGTAGCCACTTGCGGATCACGTTGGCGTTGATGCCGTGATGGATGGCTACGCTGGAAATCGTCGCTCCAGGTTGCAAGCATTCCTGGACGACCTGGGCTTTAAATGGTTTGGGGTAAGAGCTGCGTTGGCGCATGGAAATCCTGGCGATAAGGGTCATCGCGTCCGCTTAAAATACGCGGACACCATCGCCCTAAATACTGGAGTTCGGTAGGTGTGTTCGCCATCCGCTTACTAGGAATGCCAGTCGGCAACTAGCCCAGTGCAGTCATTGAGACAGTAGGTATGGAGTTGCTGACATATGCTCTAGGTTTATCCCGAACTATCAGAAAATGTCCTGAATATTGCCAAGTAATTGGCAAGTTCCTGTGGTTGGTACAGCTTTCTATCTTCTCGCCAGGTCGGTTCGTCACTCTCGCTCAGGCTTCCTTGCGTCGGAGCTAACTGCCTCCATGATTGCAGCTAGTTCATCTAGAAGTTCGCTGTGGCAACGCTTTAAGTAGCCCGATATGGTTTCATTGCGCAGCAGACGAGCGAGATAACCCTTGGCAACGACTAAAAACAGCATGGTCTCCCCCAGCGTGTCCTCCACGACCTTGTAATCGTGAAAGAGCTTTTCCATCTCGCGCTCCATCCTCGCCAGCTCCTCGACGCTGACCTCTGCGGACAGCTTGGATTTTTTTTCGATCAACATGTCCGGCCGTGAAGCTGCAAGTACCATTTCGGCGTAAGTTTGGGTAAAGCAATTGGCGGATACCATGAGCTCCACGGTTTCGATTTGGCGCATGGGTTTCATTTTTCTCAGTGTGCGAAATACTCCTTGGCTGACCATTTTGACTTTAAGCATTTCTACTACTTCGGGCGCGATGCCATCGAGCATGCGCTGTCGATCATGGATTCTCTCTACATTGATACCCAGAACCTTTGCTATCAAGGCGGGGGAAATGCCTTTACGCACAGCGGTGAGAATCATCTTGTGCTCTTGCACAGGCGTTAGGCGGTTGATCTGCCGGTTATATGTGAAACCTTCGTCATCGATTGAGAGTAAGCACAGTGCCTCAGTGGCGCCCAGCGCTTTAAGTGCATGCAGGCGTAGATGGCCGTCTAGCAACACGAAAGCTGCGGTCCCCTCCACATTGGTCTGCTGTCGATGCACTGCCAGCGGCTCAATAACGCCCAACTCCCTAATCGAAGTTAGGATAGTTAAGTATTTTTTTGTCTGTTCTATATCTTTGTCCAAAGATCGGGTCGGAAGGATTCGGTCAACGGGGATTGGGATGATCTGCCGTTCAAAGCCTTGTTTCACTTGGCCCATATCACGCCTCTCCTTGAATACGGTCAGCCAGCGACTTAGGCATGTCTGCGATATTTTCGCTGCGTAGTAGGGTGCAGAAATAGTCGTCGGCCAGCAGTCGGCGCATAGCAGTAACGATGATCAATACTCGCTGCTCATTGATATCGGCCTTTTTGAGCATGACTCGTTGGCGCCTGACTTCGGTCTGATAAGTACTCAAAAGTTTTTGAGGCGTCGTTGATTGTTCGGTGGCTGATCGCTTTTGACCGTAGTTTTTTCCTGAAAATCGACGCCTATCTATGAGGCGTCTCACCTTAATCAGCTGTTCTCCCTTCAAGAGGCCCGTTTCATAAGCTTCCACCATCGCGACCTGTACTTCCGTATCACTCGACCTAGCCACCATTGTCGCAAGTGTGATGGGTAACCAGCCTTTTTCGACTGCTGAGATGAGCCGCTCTTCTCCTTGACGTAAAAGTAGAAGGATTGCGTTGATGTAAGTGGGATCCAGACTGGTCTTCATGCTGATCTGTTTGGTGGTGTATCCGCGATCAGACAGAATTTGAATAGAGTAGAGCAGGTCCTTGTTCGTGTGCTTACGGCGGGCCAAGTTTTCGACCAGGCTGATTAGAAACCGGTCGGCTTCACTGGCACTGACGACGACACAGGGAATTTCGCGCTCGCCCAAGGCGCAATAGGCTTCGTATCGACCTTGCCCGCACACTAGTTCGAAAAAATCAGAGTTGTCTTGGTCGCTGCTTGGGGTAACCGTAATCGGTCGTTTCAGGCCTAGGTTCGAAATGTTTTCGACAAGTTTGGCAAACACTTGTTTATTACGCGCGCGAGGATTGAGGACGCGGATACGATCCAGGCTGACCATTAGGATAGTCGTTGCTTCCCCAACATGTAGTGGGCTACGAGGATGGTGCGGCATATTCATGCGGCTCTCCCCACGACCGTTCGACGAGAAAGTTGCGCGAGTGCTTCGAGGCTGTCGTAACGATAGATTTCCAGATTGGAGGCGTTTGACTCGCTCAGACTAATATTGGGTTGTTGAATATCAAGGGTAGGCAGGATGTAGTAATCGCGGGCGATTTCTTCCCCTGGCTCCATTCGAACGGCAACGGTGATATCAGGTGAAAGACCAAGATCGAAGCGTATTTTCCAGCGATTCGTGCCCGAGTCAGCGCGCCGGCAGCGACACAGGACGAGAGAAATCAAAAGCTCTTCGTTGACTAGAAGCAGGTCGCTGGTTGGGTCGATTGCAACTCTTCCTCCGACTTGCTGAATATGCTCTACGGTTCGAGCCAGCAGGAGAGGATGCATCAACCGAAGCTGATGATTGGCGGCGACATAGCCGTAGTCCCGCGAAGGGGTATAGCCTATGCGCGAGTAGGTACGCAGAAGACTGCCAAACCGGGATGTATAGGCTGTGGTGGAAGGGCAGTCGTCAGACTCGTTGATGATCATGCCGGATAAATAACCCGCTTTCTCGTATAGCTTTTTAAGCCTCTCCAACATTTCGGCGTCGGACATGCGGTAGCTGCGCGACTGGATGATTTCTTGGGCTGCGGCGAATAGTATGTTGTCAACTAAAGGGGGAAAGACACCGTCAGCGCGTATCCATTGTTCGGGATCATTCCTCACATGTTCTTGTTTAAGTTTGAAGGAGGACCGGTTCCAGACATTGTTGCCGATGTATTTTTCGTTGGTCAGGATTTGATGAACTCCCCCTTTGGTCCAAGGCCTGGCTAGGTCATTCTGAAGTCCTCGACTATTCAGTTGTTGGGCTATCTCGGCCTCTGAGTAACCCGCTTCAACAAAACGCTGATAGATCCAATGAACAGTTGCAACTTCCTCCAGTGGTCCGGGAATAAGTCTCACACGGTCGGTTTGGATGCTTTTGTGTTCGCCAAGCGCTAGTTCTGCTTTAGGGTTGCCAGCAGCGTCCACCAATTGACGCCTAAGCCCGTAGCCCGCTATTCCCCCTTGCCGAAAGCCTAACTGTATGAGGCGGGATTGGCCCGCAAAGACTTTGACAGACAATTCCCGGCTGTACTCGCCCGCCATCATGCGCTTCAGACTTTTGACGATATTAGATACGGGCGAGCCATCATTGGAAAATTGCTCCGCGCAGTAGTGAACCGACACACCTGCCTGTCTGCAACGGACCTCGAAGCTGGCGGCCAAGTCCGGATCTTGAAAGCGCCCCCAGCGGCTGACGTCGTAGACGAGAATGGTCGAAAAACCAAGAACATCGCTTTCAACATCGCTGAACAGTTGAATTAACGCGTCCCGGCCTTCGAGGCGAAGGCCGCTTTTTCCTGCGTCGGTATAAATTTTGACGATTTCGAGAGAGTGCGCGGCTGCGTAAACCTTGATGGTGTCGAGCTGGTTTTCAGTTGAGTACTGTTGATGCTCTGTGGACATCCGGACGTACGCCGCTGCCAAACCTGGTTCTCGGCGTGAGTGTTCTGATTTAGCACTTTTACCACTACGCATACGCAATAGCCCCTGCGTGCATCCACACTGGGAGTGCGCCATCGGGACGCATTCAATCTACTTGCTACTTAAGCAAGCGGTGTCTTTCAACCATAGAGGATTTGAGGGGGAAAAATGATTCCTAAAAAAGGCAAAATTTTTCCGGACAAACAAGACTATGCGTCGGGACTTGCGGCAGCATTACAAAGTGAGTTGGGCTCCACGCACCAGGCCGTGAAGACATTGATGAAGTGGACGAATGCAAACGAACGTACTGCTAAAAACTGGCTGAAAGGGACTTGTGGCCCTCGTGGTGAGCATCTAGCCCGTCTGGTTCAGCACTCCGACGCCGTATTGGCAACTTTCCTAAATATGTCCAAGCGAAACAGCTCAGTAATAAGCGCTACGCTTCCATCATTGAGGAATGATCTAATGCGGGCAGTGATTGCAATTGACTGTTGTTTGTCGGTGGCGGATGAGCTGCCCTAGCTCAATGATTCGCCCCGGGTTTCGTAGACACCCGACGGCCGCTTGCTGCCCCTCACGACAGGCAGCAATCGGCCATCAGCAGTCATTGGTATCAAGATATTGGTTGGGGTCAAGAGGAAATTAAGCTTTCCTATTTTCCGCCGCGTGCTTGCTGGGCGAGTCGGATGGTCTCGACAATATCCGCATCCTTGAAGCCGACTGCTTCGACCACACGGCGAAATATGCCTGGCAACCATGCAACTAAAGTATTGCGCTTGGGAATAATCACAGTGTCACAACGACGCTCGATACCCTTGACGATGCTGACGATGACATCATCGAGTCCAATCATTTTCCATAGCCCCCTCTCGTTTCCGCCCCAGACCTTGTTCCCGACTGGATCAGCTTGTACAGCATCCATCATTGGGGTCCTGAAAAATGTCGGGTGCACGCATCCTACGCCGACCCCAAGATGACGTACCTCAAGTCGGACACTGTCGCACAGCGCCCAGACCCCCGCCTTGCTAGCCGCATAGTGACCGCTGAGCGGGCCATGGATGAATGCAGCCATTGATGAGATCGCCATGAGATAGCCCTTACGCTCCTTCACGTAAGGCAGCACCGCACGGAACGTACGGAAGACACCATTGAGGTTGATGTCGGTGTGGCGCTCGAATAGACGAGGTTCCATAGTGGCCATGGAGTCGACGACGTAGATGCCTGCGCCGGCAATCACCACATCGATTCCGCCAAAATGCTGAACGACCGAAGCCATGGCTGTTTCGACGCTATCCAGAGAACAGACATCTGCTTGCCAGCCAGCTGCGACATCGGTTCCGCCCAGCTCACGAGCCTTCTCATCTACAACCGCGCCATCGAGGTCAAGCAGCGCGATCCGGGCGCCTTTGGCGCGAAGCGCCTTGGCCAGAGCCAACCCAAGGCCGCCGGCACCGCCCGTGATAGCCACCACGCGGCCGTTGAGCACGTAGGGTTTCATTGCTGCTCTCCTGAGCGGGGCAGTTGCCCCTGCGCAAAACTGCCTATGGCCTGTAGCGCATTTGCCGCTGAACGCAGGTAGAACGCTTGCAATTGAAAGACGTGCCACCGCGTCATGTAGATCTCCACACGACAATCGACTCCGCTACAGATGGCGTGCTCGGCTAAGCGAGTGGAGTCGGACAGCAGCAACTCATCGTCGCCGACCTGAACCATCATCGGCGGTAGCCCTTTCAGGCTGACCTGCAGCGGCTGCTCCATCAGCTCACCGGCATACCACCTCAACCCCTGCTCCAGCCAGCCTCGACTGATCATCGGATCTTGCTTTTTGCGCGAGGACATAGAGGTGCCGCTAAGACGTGGGTCGACCATCGGCGACATCAATAACAGCGCGCCGGCAAAGCGAACGTATATGTCGCGTAGTTTTAGCGCCAGGCACAGCGCCAACGAAGCTCCGGCTGAATCACCCGCCAGGAAAATCCGTGAGGGTGTATAGCCCTGAGCCCTCAGCGCCTCGTAGCAGAGCAACGCATCATCGAGCCCCGCAGGACACGGATTCTCCGGTGCCAATCGATAATCAACCACCCACACCGACATACCCGAGCTCCTGGCAAGACGGCTTGTAATGCTCCAGTGAGTATGCGGCGACCCCACACAAAACGCCCCACCGTGCAAATACAGGATCACCCCACCGTTTTCGCCTTGCTTAGGAGCAACTACTTGCACCGGTACGTTATTGACCAATTGACGATACTGAAACACACCTTGCGTACCCGGCATCAATGCCGACAACACGCGCACCACTTTACGCTGCGCCGCAGCGCTCAAGCCCGGACCGATCAGTGAACGGAATGTGGTGCGCAAAAACAGCCTTAAGAACCCAGCACTCAGCTTTTCCTTTAGCCCCGTGGGGGCTGCTATGGTCGAACCACCGTCGAACGGACGGCTGAAACGATAGGTGTGCAAGCCTGAAAAACGAGTTAACCCGCGATAGCTGAGTGTGAAACCCGGCCAGTTAGTGCTGTTATTACCGGAGGCATCGACGTACCAGCTTTTGCAGCCGCTCCATACCGTAGCGGCCAGGCGCTGCTGAGTACGCCTGTGGAAGCGTTGATACACGCTCGAATCAACTTCGACAGTATTGGCACCCGTGTCCTTGAGCATACGCCAGCAACGCATGACATGAGAAATCTGACTCTCCAGCATATAAACGATTGAGTTGTGCCCCAAATTGGTGTTCGGTCCGTACAACATGAAGAAGTTCGGAAACTCGGGCACAGTCAACCCAAGATAGGCACGCGTACCATTGCGCCAGGCATAGTTCAGGTCCACCCCCCCACGTCCGACGATACGCATCGGCGCCAGGAACTTGGTTGCCGCAAAACCGGTGCCGTAGATGATCGCGTCCACCTCATGTCGCTCACCGTCAACGGTCTCAATACCGCTCTCGTTGACCCGCGCAATTCCCTGCGTCACCAGCTCCACATTGGACCGGCTCATGGTCTTGAAGTACTCGCTGGACAGTAGAATACGTTTGCAGCCGTACGGATAATCCGGCGTCAACTTCTGTCGCAACGACGGATCGCGCACTTGCTCGGCCAGTAATCGACGAAACGGGACCCCCACCGCCCACTTCATCAGGCCTTTGAAACGGGTGAAGGCCAGCGCGCGTGATTCGTAGCGCAGATAGATTAGAGCGCGGTAGGCGCGCATAAACCCCGGCATTCTGAGAAAAAGCGACTTTTCCCTTTCGGAGTAGGCGCGGTCCGGCCGTGGCATCAGGTGCGCCGGCGAACGCTGGAAGACTTTCAGGTGCCCGACAGTTGCGGCAATCGCCGGTACGAACTGAATCGCCGACGCACCGGTACCGACCACCGCCACCCGCTTACCGGCCAACGGATAATCATGGTCCCAGGTCGCTGAATGGAACACATGGCCCTTGAAGCGCTCCATACCCGACAGCGCGGGGAATGCCGGACGGCTGAGCTGGCCGGTACCACTGATCAACAGGGAAGCACTCAGCACCTGGCCGTCTTTTAGAATCACACGCCAGAGCGAGTTGGCTTCATCGAATTCAGCGGACAACACTTCAGCGCCAAAACGAATGGAGGGATGCAACCCGTACTTCTCTGTGCAACGACGCAGATAGGCATGAATTTCGGCCTGAGGTGCGAACACCCGGCTCCATTCCGGGTTCGGTTCGAACGAGAACGAGTACAAATGCGAAGGCACATCACACGCGGCACCGGGGTAACTGTTGTCCCTCCAGACGCCGCCAACATCGAGTTTCTTCTCCAGGATCAGAAAGTCCTTCACCCCTGCCTTTTGAAGGGCCACGGCCATACCTATGCCGGCAAACCCCGTACCGATGATAATGGCGCTCAGGGGCTTGTCCGCTTGATTATCGACTTGCGCTTCAGGCTGTGACATGAGGCACCTCTTTAGCAGCGACGGCGTTTTCGAAACGGGCGGACGAATGCGTCTGCGGGAGACCACGAATCAAGTCCACGGCCTTCTCGGCGATCATGATCGTAGGCGCATTGGTGTTGCCGCCAATCAGGGTCGGCATAATTGATGCGTCGACGATGCGCAGAGCTTGCAAGCCGTGTACGCGCAGTTGAGCGTCGACCACGGCCAATGGATCATCGCCCATTCGGCACGTGCCCACGGGGTGATAGACGCTATCGGTGCGCTCACGCAGCAGAGTGCGAATCTGCTCATCGGTTTCGACCCCTTCGGTGTACAGGGTCCGTGTGATCCACTTGGCCAGTGAAGGAGCCTGCATCAGACGACGGGTGAGTTTGAATGCCGCGACCATGTCTTCGAGATCCTGCGGATCTTTCAGAAACGCCGGATCGATCAGCGGTGCCGCTTGTGGATCGTTACTCGCCAACGTAACGCTGCCGCGACTACGCGGGCGTAATAGACAGACGTGGCACGATAACCCGTGCCCCATGCGCAAGGTACGCGCATGGTCTTCGACCGGGGCAACGACAAAATGCAATTGGATATCCGGTTTGTCTAATGTGTCGCAGGTTTTGAGAAACGCTCCCCCTTCAGCGAAGTTAGAGGTGAGCATGCCGCGACGCTCTTGGCGAAATCTCCAGATCTCCTTCAATATTTTCAGGCAGCCGCCCAGGGAAACGCCCATGGCGTCGAGGCTGTTTGTCTTGTAGACGAAGACAAAATCCGGATGATCCTGCAGGTTTTGCCCGACCCCCGGCAGTTCGTGCAACAACGGGATGCCATGGCGCTGCAACTCCACCTTCGGCCCCACGCCGGAGAGCATCAATAACTGCGGGGTCTGGAACGCACCTGCGGCAAGGATCACTTCACGCCGAGCTCGAAGGACGTAAACCTGTCCGTGTTGCAACACCTCCACACCCACAGCACGAGTACCTTCGAACAGAATGCGTTGCACTTGGGCGCGGGTTTCAACGCTCAGGTTATCGCGCACGCCAATGTGGGGCAGCAGATAAGCGCGTGCCGCACTGTAGCGCTCGCCATGTTTTTGCGTGACTTGATAGGCACCGACCCCCTCCTGCTCTGCCCCATTAAAGTCGTCGTTGAGCGGCAACCCGGTCTCGCGGGCAGCCTCCAGAAAACGTTGCTGAAAGGGGTTGTCGGAGCGCAAATCGCTGACCCATAGCGGCCCGTCTCTGCCGTGCCAGGCATCATCAAGGCGCTCGTTATGCTCACTGCGCAGGAAATACGGCAAGACGTCCTTGTACCCCCAGCCAGGATTGCCCAGAGAAGCCCAATGGTCGTAATCCCACTGATGCCCACGCACGTAAATCATGGCGTTGATCGACGAAGAGCCGCCCAACGTCTTGCCTCGCGGCTGATACCCCGTACGTCCTAGCAGCGCGGCCTGCGCAACAGTGTCGAAGGCCCAGTTGTTCACCTTGGTCGGTACCATGGCCACTGTCGCAGCAGGAATACGGACCAGACTGGACCGTCCCTCCCCTCCCGCTTCCAGCAAGCAGACGCTGGTGTCCGGATCTTCGGACAACCGTCCGGCCGCCACGCAACCAGCGGAACCTCCGCCGACGACAATGAAATCGAAAGTCTTTTTCATGGTTGTTATTCCTTGGGCAAGGCAGAGCGGCGTTTGCGGCTTCGCAAACGCGCGACCTGGCTTGACCAGGCGCTGCGGTGACCTTTTATTGTTGTTGGAACGGCGAACCGTGCGACTCAATGGTGACGCGCCTTGTTAAAGATCCGAAT
This sequence comes from Pseudomonas fluorescens group sp., assembly GCF_020093335.1. NCBI lineage: Bacteria > Pseudomonadati > Pseudomonadota > Gammaproteobacteria > Pseudomonadales > Pseudomonadaceae > Pseudomonas > Pseudomonas fluorescens group sp. Next base: position 11,683 of record NZ_JAIOKW010000063.1, read on the forward strand.
GCTGCAACGGGACAACTACTTTATTATTTGGGCCAATGTTTTCATCGAAGGCACCTCGGTATGAGCTTTAGGAATTTTCTTCGGGGTCCGACCAGTACCTTGCTGATGGTTGAGTTCGGCGATGAAAAAGGTTTTCGGGCTGAAAAGATTTTGCTCGGCTCGGGACTGACGTTGGCTCAATTGACCGATCCGAATTTGGAGTTAACTGCCGACCAGGAGCTGCGCGTTGCCGAAAACCTGTTGCGTTTATCAGGCCATGCTGCGGGGCTAGGTTTCGAAGTCGGCACGCGCTATCACTTCTCGACCTACGGCCTATTCGGTTACGGTCTGATTAGCAGTGCAACCGTCGGCGATGCGCTGGCCCTGGCGCTGCGCTTTTTGCCGTTGACCTACGCGTTCACGGTGGTCGCCTATGAGGAACAAGGCGATGAAGGAGTGCTGACCTTTGCCGTTCTAGGATTAGCACCGGACCTACGCGAATTTCTATTGACCCGCGACATGTCAGCGGCTGCGCTGTTGCTAAAGGAACTGGGCGGCAATGACTTCTCGTTATCACGCTTCTGCCTGAGCAAGCAGCCGCCGCCTATCCCTGACAATGTGAAAGTGCTGGGGTGTGCCCCTTCGTACGCGGCTAATAGCAACAGCTTGGCCTTTAATCGCTCTTTTCTCAGTCTCCCTTTACCTCAAGCCAACGCGGTGACTGTTTCGATGTGCGAACAGATGTGCACGCAACTGATGCAACGTCGCATCGCACACGCCGGGATGACGGCATTGGTGCAGCACTACCTGAACACCCCGGATAATGGCATGCCCGATCTATCCAGCATTTCCGAACTACTACATGTGAGCCCGCGCACACTCAAACGCAGATTAAAAGAGGAAGGGACAACATTCCGAAAACTGCTCGCCGACGTCCGCAGTCGCAACGCCATCAATCTGCTAAAGGACGGTCACAACCTGACTGAGATCGCTGAACGCTTAGGTTTCAGCGACCTGTCAAGTTTCTCCCAGGCATTCAAGCGCTGGCATGGCATATCGCCAAGTCAGTTTTCACAGCAAAAAAATAACTTTGGTAATTATTAGACAGACGAACTGTAAACACCCCAGAGCGCTTTCACGAGAGTGAATACCCACTTCTGACCGATTTTGTTGAAGACTTTGGTTTTATAAACTATTGGTATACCAACCGCTGAAAGTACCTTTTGGGCACACCGCTGCACAAAACTTAAGCTCGGCCCCCTCAAAATAATGAACTGCCCATGGCTGTATAGACAGATCCAAGCGTCAGCTTCCTCAGCTAGGACCAGACTGACCGGATGCTTTTGGCCGTTTTCTGCCTCATGCGATGGGCTGCTTTGGGTCGATAGCTGCCGGTGACGACTGGCAGTCATCGGCCAGAAGCAGTCATCCCGTGATCACTCTACAACCTCTACGCGCAGTATCAGCCAAAAGAGCATCAACGCAGTGAGGAACAATACGGTGTGAGCGGTTTATAAAATGCTCTATTGCACAAGCGCGCGGATGGGGATGGATAAGCTGGCATATTTGAGGGTGTGCTGCTGAAAGCCGACGCGATTTTTGCAGAGAAACTCCCTGAAGAGCGGTTTAGATGCCTATTGAGCTGACCGTCGGGTCGTTGTTCGCCGCAATCCGACTTCTGGGCACTTTGCGTGAGACCAGCGTGATGGTTCAGCCTCCAGATGATTCTGCATCGCACAAAAGCTCCAGCAAGTCATTCGCCAGGGCCGCCGCTTCTTGTCGATAGTCGGTATTCCAGCGGCTCGACCAGTTAATAGGCTTTCCCTCATCCTCCCAATGCGCCAACGCAAGCCCGTTGAGTATTTCAAGCTCGAACCAAATACGCTGCCAGGCGACGGCGTCCTGGACTGACGCTGTGTCTTTCCACTGGAATTCTGTTTGCGCGACAAATGCCGCCCATGCGAACACATCTTCTGAGGCTCGCTCGCCGAGCGTTCGGAAGTATTTCGCGCTAGCCAATTAACGATTCCTTGTAGTCGTGCACCTGTCTAGTAAATGTCCATCCCCGGATACAGAGCTTCAGGTGGATGATAATCGGGGTCCTCAAACCTACTGTTCTGGTAATAGGTTTGGGCCGTCGGTCCATCACCGTTGTAGGTCACCTGCGGATTCGGCGTGAGATGCCAACCGTTTCCTTCTGTGTCGCGCTCAATCAGCGATGCGTACACCCTACAGCTGCCTGATGAGCCGGATGTCAGCCTGAACTGGTAATAGAGTCCGGCTTGGGGAGTAAACTTCGTCGAGATGTGGCAGGAGCGAGTGCGTGACCCCTCCCAGAAAAGATCCACCTGCGTTTCGATACCGGGTCGGATCCGCGTTTCGTAATAGTCCCATGTGAGGTCTTGCCCTGCCTTGGGCATGCCCACGTCTTGTGTATGGGTGAACGGCAGGAGGCCGGTGCGAACAGCGCCGCCCGAACGTTTACCGTTTTCGTATTGGTAAACTTCGGCATGTTGCGTGTAGTCGACGATACGTACCCAGGCAGGATTGGGCTCGTTTTCGGGCGCGGTGAAGTAGTTGGTGTGGGGCAAATACTGGCAACCTGCGAACAACGGCAGCGTCAGGAAACAGAGGGTACGGCGAATAGACATAAAACAGTCCTTTACGGGATTGTTGTACAGACCACAGAACTGCAGGTGAATTTCAAGGCTGGCTCCACTCTGAAGCAAAGTCAGCCGCCATCTGTGTGTTTCGGTGGGGGCGATGGCAAGGTGTCGGCCTCAAAAGAGGTGATTAACAGCATCAGGGCCACCAGTGCACAGGCGAGCCCGGAAACCATCATTGCCACATGAAACCCGTGCTCCATCGCGGGAACAAAAAGTGTAGAAACAATCAGCGAGTCACTTGATGCCACACCATGAGCAATCACATACCGCGCAATCTCAGGCGCTTTGGCTACCCCTTGATCACGCAGCGCGGCAGCTAGCACTCGTGACGCCTCGCTGCTCATGAGCGTGCCCAAAAAGGCGACGCCGATTGTCATGCCCATCTGACGCAACGCGTTCATCGTGGTAGAGGCCACCCCCATACGATCAATCGGTGCGGCGGTCATAACCGCCATGCTGGTGGCAGGTACTGCGAGACCGGCTCCGAGCCCCAGAAGCCCGAACAGGGTGCCCACAATCCAATAAGGGGTATGTGCTGTGAAGGTCACCATGGTAGACATCGCCAGCGCCGTCACGCCATAACCGGCCACCAGAAGTCTTCGCGATGTCATCACTGCGCTCAAGCGCCCGTACAAAATCGACACGCAGCCGGTGACCAGAAACTGCGGCATCATTCGCCAACCCGTTTCAACCACTGACAAGCCTTGAATCGTCTGTAAATAGATCGAGAAGAAGAACAGGCAGCTGTAGTACGAAAAACCCAGGGTAAAAGAGGCCAGGTTGACCACGGCAAACGAACGCCTGCGAAACAGCGAAAGTGGCAATAACGGTCGATCTACACACCGCTCTACAAACATAAACAAAATAAACACCACCAGGGCAACTGCCAGCGCCGCTATGGGTATCAAAGAGTTCAAGCCCGGCTGGCCGATACTGATGAGCCCATAAGTCAGGCTGGCAAGACACACGACGCTGAGCACTTGCCCTGCCGGATCCAGCGCTGTGCGCGCTTGCTGTTTGTGCTCCCTGATCCCCCAGATGCCCAGGCCTATGGCAATCATCCCAAGAGGCAGGTTGATAACAAAAATACTCTGCCAACCTATGCCATGGAGCAACAAGCCACCCAGCAATGGCCCCAGGATAAGCGCCAATGCGCTGAACGCCGACCAGCCACCAATGACGTGAGCACGCTCTTCAGCGTCTGGAAATGCATGGCTGAGAATTGGCAGGGCACCCGGGATCAGAAGCGCACCGGCGACTCCCTGCACCGCCCTCCCGAACAGCAGTAAATCCAGGTTGGATGCCATAGCGCAAACTGCTGAGCCGACAGTAAACACCCCTACACCTGCCAGCCAGGCCCGCTTATGCCCATAACGATCGGCGATTGGCCCCGAAGACAGCATGAAGGCTGACAAACAGATCGTGTATGCATTGACGACCCATTGAAGACCGGAAATATCCGTTTGCAACGCGTCTTGCAGTGTCGGTAGTGCCACGTTCACGACGCTGATATCCAGCGTAGCGAGAAACGTGCCGAGGTAGGCTGCACATAGCGCCGCTATGCGGGGAAAGCGGCGGGTGACCGGGTTATCTGAGGCGGAGCGATCAATGTTCATGCCTCATGATATTTGCCGACTGACCGTCGGTCAATGGATCATTCCAACTTTTTCCCACCTCGATTGGTTCCCTCCTTTACACTGATTTCCTTTGACGAATTGTTTGAAACGAGACGATGAAAACCAAAGCCCCCGTAAAAGCTCCGGCGACAGAACGTGCTCCCAAGCCCCGGACCAAACCCGCCGAAGTACGTCTGGATGAACTGATGGCGGCAGCCGAGAAGCTTTTTCTAGCTCAGGGGGTCGAGGCCACCACGATCAACGAGATCGTTGAGTCAGCTCAAGTGGCCAAGGGCACGTTTTATCACTACTTTTCTTCCAAGAACGAAATGCTTGACGCTCTGGCCGTGCGCTATACCGAGCGCTTCATGCTCAGCCTGGACAATGCAATGGCGCGCTGCGCTGCCGATGACTGGGAAGAGCGTCTTCGCGCCTGGATTCACGCCAACATCGAAACCTACGTCAAGACATATCGTATCCACGATATCGTCTACGTGAACCACCACCATCATGATCGTGCCAACGGCTCGAAGAACGCTATTCTCGAGCAATTGCTTGCGATTATTGAAGGGGGCAAGCTGGCCGGCAATTGGGCGCCAGAACATCCGAACGTTGTGGCATTGCTCATTTATGCGGGCGTCCATGGCGCGACTGATAACATCATCGCCGCTAATACCGAGGACTTCGCCCCGTTTGCCCATGCCGTTGCTGATGCTTGCCTGCTGATGTTACCCAACGGCGTCAAACAAGCCTGATCGGAGGCGGTGCTTCGGCCAGAAGCAGACGCTCGCCAGTATATTTTGGTGCCTTATCGTTCTACTTGGCGTTGCCTCAGGATATCGGTGGCTGAAGGGAGCTACCATGTGCCTCGTAACCGACCGGGGCACATGAAATGCTCAGGCTTGCCTGGCTGGAAAGGCGCTGACCTGGCGCTATGCATACGTCCCCCCGACATCTCACGCCTGTAGGCGCGAGCTTGCTCGCGAAAACCCATCAGCCCTCCAACTCGCCAGCCCGATAAATCGCAGTGTGATTGTGAGCCACCCACGCCCTCGACGGTTTGGTTTGTTAGGATCTTTACAGGTAGGTCGACTGACTTAAGTGGACGGTTACGCTGACATTTTCGCATGATCGGAAAAGCGTACGACAACGGTATACCAAGGAAGCTGCTTATGCGCAGACGTCACCTAGGAGCCATCCGCCACATCCAAATCAGTGATCCATTGCCATTGCCGCCTGTGCCGCAAAAAACACGACTGCATCGCTTCTTGCGGCAGGGCGAGTTTGCCGAAATCAGGCCTTGTGTCACTCATGCGAAATTGGCCCTCACTTGACCACTCGTTTGCATCGCATTTGACCAGCCATTTTCAACGGAGTGACCAGCACGAGTCGTGGTCATTGACGGCCACGAATTGCCATCAGCCCTAGATTACAACCGCATTGCCGATGGCCGCGATTGGACGCATACCACGACACGCGTTGCAGGGAATCATCCAGATCGCTCAATTTATCAGCTGTGACATCCTCGCCGGCCGAAAGCAGAAAGTGTAGTATCAGCGACCGATCAATCCGCTGATCTCTGATACCCAATATGCATGCAGCCAACAGAACATCGAACCGCTATGACGGTAAACACGTTGTAATTGTGCATGGTTATACTGCCTCGCCCAATGTGAACTGGTTTCCTTGGTTGGCGGAGGTGCTACGGGAGCAAGGCGCGCAAGTTAGCATTCCAGCTATGCCTGATTCGTTCAATCCTGATCCAATAAAATGGGCATTGGCGTTGCAGCAATCACTGCCAGCAGCTGACACAAACACGATCCTCATAGGGCATAGTCTTGGATGCATCGCTGCTCTACGGCACTTGTTGTCCTTACCCGCACACACCCTAACTGGCGGAGTCTTGCTGGTCTCCGGCTTCGATAGAACGGTGTCTACGTTGCCAGAGCTACACGCCTTCACAGATGCACCGCTGGACCACGCGGAAGTTTGCCGTCGTACACAGAAAATCATCTCGCTGTTTTCCGACAACGATTCAATTGTTGAGCCGGCAGCATCTATCGAACTGTCCCGCAACCTCAAAGCCGAGCAAGAAGTCGTTAGTGGTGGGGGACATTTTCTCGACCGCGAGGGATTTGTACAGTTTCCAGAAATATGTACGGTTATTGCGAGGCTTCTTGGGCACGAGACACAGATTTAGCCGCTGGCGTATCCACGGGACACGCACTCGTTACTGCTATGTCTCGGCGAAGTTCACGCTCCAAGCCGGACGCTATTACCAATTCATGCTGACATCCGGTTCGGGCGGGACATGTACGTTGTATCCGTCGCTAATCGAACGCGACAAAGATGGGACCGGATGGCATCTGACTCCCAATTCTGAGGTGACGTACGAAGGCGAGGGGCCTACTGCCAAAATGCATTACAACAATAGTCGTTTTGAAGATCCCGATTACCACCCACCTGCGGATCTTTATCCTGGCATCGATGTTAACTGAAGGGCGTGTGATTCACGCCTAGCCGATGGCTGCCACTTACGGATCAATGTCAGGGGATATTTTATGGGTGCCAGGACGTACTGGCTCAGCGAGAGCGAACAAGCGTCGGAGAATCTCTTTGCATGGTCGGCTTTTGTCGCGCAAACCATCGCGCAAATTCTGCACTGAACCATCCACGAAAGGTTCGAACGAATCCAAGCCCAAGCCGTTCTGGTCTCGGCGTGTAAAAGACGCAATGGCAGTTTCGGATCGGACGCTGCCTAGGGCATTAGGCAACCTTGACAGCTTTAAGTGCAACGTCGAGCTGCGATCTGGCATTCGACTCATAGCGGCAGGCGAGCAGTCAAATTACCGAACTCTACAATGTCCGAAACGGATTCCTTCTGAGGCCTTGAGGGCTGCAACGTCTTGCGAGCGATCATCGGAAGTGAACTGGCCTAATGATCCCGGACACCTCTTAAGGGCGATATGATTCGCCCAATCAGGAGGTTCCATGCAAGAGCGAAAGACCTACACCCGCGAGTTCAAGCAACGTGCTGCAAGTATGGTTCTTGA
>NZ_JAIOKW010000064.1:0-18805 GCF_020093335.1 Pseudomonas fluorescens group sp.
GAGGGAGCTTGCTCCCGTTGGCGGCCTGACAGCTGGCCTGGATGTTGGATCAGACTGGGTACATATCCGTTATTTGGGTAACGGCTGGTATGGGTTCCGCCCTTACGGCGGGTCACTTTGGAAAAGAGCCCCAAAGTAACCAAAAGGCTCTTGCCCCAACACTCGGCACCTCGCCTAGGCTCGGTGTGCCCTCACTCCGGCTTGAATCCGTGGGCCGCCGCCACGCGCCATCCATGGCGCGGGGCGGCTAACCCGGCGTCCTGCCGGGTTACCCACGGATTCAAGCCTGCGTTCGGCCAGCGTGTTTGACGGGGCGCCTAAGATCAAGATCAAAAGCCAGAGCACAGCGGCCTGACAGCCGGCTTGAGTGGTGTAGAGCAAAGGCAAACGCGGCGGCCTTAAAGCCGACCGGAGTTGCGTCTGTCGATCGCGGTCCAAATGTGGGAGGGGGCTTGCTCCCGATGGCGGTGGCTCAGTTACAGATGTTTTAGCTGACACACTGCTATCGGGAGCAAGCCCCCTCCCACATTGGGTTCTACCGTGTTCTGGTGATTGGGGCTTGCAAGTGCTCGGTGGGGAACGCTTTTGCATACACCTGGCACACCCTCAGCACCTGTTCATCGGCAAATCGCGCGCCCACTACATGCAGGCCCACCGGCAAGCCATTCGCCGCCAATCCACACGGCACCGATGCCGCGGGCTGTTGGGTCAGGTTGAAGGGGTAGGTGAACGGCGTCCACTGTGTCCATTCCTGCAAGCCGGAACCCGGTGGCACGTCATGCCCGGCCTCGAACGCGGTGATCGGCATCATCGGTGACACCAGTACATCGTAGTGCTCATGGAACGCGGCCATGCGTGCCACCAGTGCGGCGCGGGCTTCGAGGGCTGAGTTGAAGTCATTCAGGCTCAGCCGCTCGCCGCGTTGGGCGATGCGCAGCAGGCCAGGGTCCAGCAGTTGTTTTTGCGCTTCGCTCATGGGCCCGGTCAGGCGGGCCGCGCCGGCTGCCCATAAGGTGCTGAACACCTCCAGGGGGTCGCTGAAGCCCGGGTCGATTTGCTCGACATGCGCGCCCAGCTGCTCCAGGCCTCGAACCGCTTGGGCGACCACCTTGGCCACCTGCGGGTCGACATCCACGTAACCGAAGTTGGGACTGTAGGCCACGCGCAACCCTTTCAAATCCGCTGCGCCCGACAACCACGGTGTGGTCCGTGGCGCACCGATCAAGCCATCCCGCGTGTCCGGCTGGGCGATGGTTTGCAGCATCAACACGCTGTCTTCCACCGTGCGGGTCATCGGCCCCAGGTGCGAGAGGAGGGTCATGGCGCTGGCCGGCCATTGCGGCACATAACCGAAGGTCGGCTTGATCCCGAAGGTGCCGGTAAACGCACAGGGAATCCGGATCGAACCGCCCGCATCGCTGCCCTGGTGCAACACGCCGAGGTTCAAGGCGGCCGCTGCCCCTGCGCCGCCGGAGGATCCGCCCGCCGTGGTGCATGTGTCCCAGGGGTTGCGGGTGATGCCGTACAGCGGGTTGTCGGTAACGCCTTTCCAGCCGAATTCCGGTGTGGTGGTCTTGCCCAGCAGCACCGCGCCGGCCTTGCGCATAAAGGCGGTGAAGGGCGCGTCGATGTCCCATGGGCCCTCGGCCGATGTGGTGTGCGAGCCCTTGCGGGTGGGCATGCCGACGGTCAGCGTCAGGTCTTTGATCGACGCCGGCACACCGTCCAGCGCGCCGCAGGGTTGGCCGTTGAGCCAGCGTTGCTCCGAGGCGCGCGCGGCCTTCAGCGCGCCTTCCGGGTCCACGTGGCAGTAGGCGTTCACCACCGGGTTATAGCGTTCGATACGCAGCAAGGCGTCTTCGGTGACGTCCACCGGCGACAAGGTCTTGTTGCGAAAATGCTGCAGCAGTTGCACTGCCGTCAGTTGCCCGATCTCGCTCATGCGATTTCCCCCTGGGCGGCATTGACCATGGCCCGCAGCAATACCGCGCAGCCCGCCGCCAGGTCGTCCGGCGCGGCGTTTTCGATTTCGTTATGGCTGATGCCGCCTTCGCACGGCACGAAGATCATCCCGGCGGGGCCCAGTTCGGCGACGAAAATCGCGTCGTGCCCGGCACCGCTGACGATGTCCATATGGCTCAAGCCCAAGGCCTCGGCGCCTTCACGCACGGCGTTGACGCAGGCCGGGGCGAAGTCCAGGGGTGGGAAGTCGGCGGTGGGGGTCAATTCAAACGTCAACCCGTGCCGGGTGGCAGTGGCTTCGATCACGCCGCGCACTTCATCGACCATGGCTTGCAGCGTGTCCGCATGCAGGTGACGCAGGTCGAGGGTCATGTGCACCTGACCGGGAATCACGTTACGTGAGCCGGGGTGCAGGCTCAGGCAACCGACCGTGCCACACGCGTGGGGTTGTTGTTGATGGGCGATGCGGTTGACCGCGCTGACCACCTCGGCGGCGCCGACCAGGGCGTCCTTGCGCAGGTGCATCGGCGTCGGGCCGGCGTGGGCTTCGACGCCGGTGAAGGTCAGATCGAACCACTTCTGGCCCAGGCAACCCATCACCACGCCAATCGTCGTGGCCTGGTCTTCCAGAACGGGGCCCTGTTCGATATGCGCTTCGAAATACGCACCCACCGGGTGGCCGAGGGCTGCGCGGGAGCCGGCATACCCGATGCGTTGCAGTTCGGCGCCCACCGACAGGCCCTGGTCATCGACTTTGTCGAGGGTGTCCTGCAAGTCGAACTTACCGGCAAACACCCCGGAGCCCATCATGCAGGGCGGAAAACGCGAGCCCTCTTCGTTGGTCCACACCACCACTTCAATCGGCGCTTCGGTCTCGATGTTCAGGTCATTCAGGGTGCGGATCACTTCCAGACCGGCCATCACTCCGTAGCAACCGTCGAACTTACCGCCGGTGGGCTGGGTGTCGATATGGCTGCCGGTCATCACCGGAAGCAGGGCGGGGTTGCGCCCGGCACGGCGCGCAAAGATATTGCCGATGGCGTCGACACTGACGCTGCAGCCGGCGGCCTCGCACCATTGCACAAACAGGTCGCGGGCCTGGCGGTCGAGGTCGGTCAGCGCCAGGCGACACACGCCGCCCTTGGCGGTGGCGCCGAGTCGGGCCAGGTCCATCAGCGATTGCCACAGGCGGTCGCGGTTGATCAGCGGGGCGTTGCTCTTGAGCGGTTGCGCGAAACTATTCATCTGCAATCTCCGGTCAGGCACTCAGGGCCAGATAGCGGTTTTTGATGGTCGGGTCGGCGCGGAAAGCTTCGGCGCTGCCTTCGTACACCACGCGGCCTTGTTCAAGCACGTAGTGGCGGTCGGCGAGCTTGTCGCAGACCATCAGGTTCTGTTCCACCAGCAGCACGGGCAGGCCGTCGTCCTTGACCTTGCGCAGGATCTTCACCAGTTCGTCGACGATCACCGGGGCCAAGCCTTCAGTGGGTTCATCGAGGATCAGCAGCTTGGGGTCGTTGAGCAGGGCGCGGGCGATGGCGAGCATCTGTTGCTCGCCGCCGGACAGCGCGTGGCCGGCGTTTTTGCGCCGCTCCTTGAGGCGCGGGAACATCGTGTAGACGTCTTCAAGCTGCCAGCGGCTGGTTTTGCGCGCGGCGATGCGCAGGTTTTCCTCGACGGTGAGCAGGCGGAAAATGCCGCGATTCTCCGGCACCAATGCCAGGCCCTGGCGGGCGATTTCGAAGATCTTCTGGCCCACCAGCGCCTGGCCGTTGAAGTGGATCTGGCCCTGGCGCGGGCAGATGATGCCGAGGATGCTGCGCAGGGTGGTGGTCTTGCCGGCGCCGTTACGGCCGAGCAGCGTGACCAGTTCGCCGGGGTTGACGGTCAGCGACACGCCTTCCAGCACGTGGCTCTTGTCGTAGTAGGAGTGGATATTCTCGACGATCAGCATCAGGCAGCCTCCCCAAGGTATGCAGTGCGCACACGTTCATCGGCGCGCACGAATTCCGGCGTGCCTTCCACCAGGATCTGCCCGTGGCTCATCACCGTGATGCGTTGGCTGATGGACATGACAATGCTCATGTTGTGTTCGATCAGCAGCACCGTGTGGTCGCGGCCGAGGTCGCTGATCAGTTGGGTCATGATCGGGATGTCGTCGATGCCCATGCCCGAGGTGGGCTCGTCGAGCATCAACAGTTTCGGTTTGGAGCAGATCGACATGCCCACCTCCAGCACCCGTTGCTGGCCGTGGGACAACTCGCCGGCCAGGGTGTCGGCGCGGGCGCTGAGTTGCAGGCGCTCCAGCACTTGGTCGGCCATCTCCAGGTGTTCGCGCTTGCTGTCCACGCGGCGCCAGAAATTCAGTGCGCGGGCACCGTCACGGCCTTGGGCGGCGAGGCGCAGGTTCTCGCGCACGCTGAGGTTCTGGAACAGGCTGGTGAGTTGGAACGAGCGCGCCATGCCCAGGCCGACACGGCCGTGGGCCGGCTTGCGCATCAGGTTCTTGCCGTCGAAATGAATCGCCCCAGCGGTGGCCTGGCGCTCGCCGGTGAGGCAGTGGAACAGGCTGGTCTTGCCGGCGCCGTTGGGGCCGATGATGGTGTGGATGGTGCCGGCCTCGACTTTGAGGTTGACGCCATTCACCGCGTGGAACGCGCCATAGGCCAGTTCCAGGTCTTTGGTTTCCAGCAGGATGCTCATAGCCCTTCCTCCTTGGCGACGACGGCGGGTTTGCGGCTGCCGCGCACCTTCTCGAACAGCGACGCCAGGCCGCCCCACAAACCACCGCGCATGAAGATCACCACCAGGATCAGGATCACTCCCAGCAGCATCAGCCAGCGTGGCCACAGGTCGGAGAGGAAATCGCCGAGCAACACGATGGAACCAGCGCCCAGCAGCGAGCCGAACAGCGAGCCGGTGCCGCCGACGATGGTCATGATCAGGATGTTCTCGGACATCGCCAGGTCGATATTCGACAGCGGCACAAAGTGCAGCAGCATCGCGTACAACGCCCCAGCGATGCCGGTGACGGCGCCGGACAATACAAACACCAGGATCTTGAAGTGGCGTGTGTCGTAGCCGATGGCCGAAGCGCGGGTTTCGTTTTCGCGGATCGCCATCAAGGTACTGCCGAACGGCGAGGCGATGACCCGGCGGGCGCCGATGAAAATCAGCAGGAACAACACCGCGACAAAACCGTAGAAGGCGCGGGCGTCGGCCAGGGACAGCAGCACCGTGTCACCCAGGCGAATCTCCGGGCGCGGCACGCTGAGCAGGCCGTTGTCGCCGCCGGTCCAGTCGCTGAGGGTGTAGGCGACGAAGTAGGCCATCTGGCTGAACGCCAGGGTCAACATCACGAAGTAGATGCCGGTGCGGCGGATCGCCAGGGCGCCGACCAGCAAGGCCAGGAAGCCACCCGCGATGGCGGCGCCGAGCAACGCGGTGAACAGGCCCAGTTGCAGGTGGATCATCAGCAACGCCGCGCAGTAAGCGCCGGCCCCGAAGAAGATGCCTTGGCCGAACGACAGCAGCCCGGTGTAGCCCAGCAACAGGTTGCAGGCCAGGGCCGCCATGGCAAAGATCAAGATCTCGGTGGCCAGGGTCGCCGAGGGCAGTGTCAACGGCAGGCCGATCAGTACCGCCAGCACCCACAGCAACATCGCGCGCGATTGCGTCTTGGCAAACGGCAGGGGATTTTTCTCGCTCATGTCAGGCTCTCCCAAACAGGCCGTAAGGACGTACCAGAATCACCACGGCCATGGCGCCGTAGATCATCAGGCTCGCACCCTGGGGCCAGAGTGTGGTCATCAGGCTTTGCACCACGCCCACCAGCAAACCGCCGACCAGCGCACCGCTGAACGAGCCCATGCCGCCGATTACCACCACCACGAAGGCCACGCCGAGAATCTCCGGGCCGACAAACGGCTGGGCGCCGCGCAACGGTGCAAACAGCACGCCCGCGACGCCGGCCAGGGCCACGCCGAGGGCGAAGGTCATGGAGAACAGGCGGAAAATATTGGTGCCCAGCAGCGACACGGTCTCGGTGCTTTCACTGCCGGCCCGCACCAGGGCGCCGAAGCGCGTGCGTTCCAGCAGCAACCACAGGCCCAGGCCGACCAGTCCGGAGAACACGATGAGGAACAGGCGGTAGTAGGGGTAGACGAAGTCACCCACCACCAGCACGCCGCGCAGCAGTTCCGGCACGGCCACGCTCTTGCCCACCGGGCCCCAGATCATCACGCTGGCTTCCTGGATGATCAGCGCGATGCCGAGGGTCACCAGGATCTGGAACATGTGCGGCAAGTGATAGATCCGCTGGATCAATAATCGCTCGATGACCCAGGCCAACGCAGCCACCACCAGTGGCGCGATCAGCAGCGCCAGCCAGAAGTTGCCGGTGAGGCTCACGGCGGTGTAGCAGATGTAGGCGCCGAGCAAAAAGAACGCGCCGTGGGCGAAGTTGACGAAGTTGAGCAGGCCGAAAATGATCGTCAGCCCGACCGCGATCAGAAAGTAGATCATCCCCAGCCCAAGGCCGTTGAGGATCTGGAACAGGTAAAGATTAAGCATGCAGGAACCCTCTGCAGGACGCCGCTCGCGCGGCCCTGCGCTACCTATTTCAGGGGATCAGCCGAGTGTGCAGCCCGTGGCTTCCACTGGCGGGAACGACTGGCCGGCGCTGAGCACCTTGGCCAGGTCATCCTTGTCGGCCATCTCGCTGCTGGCTTTGCCGATCAGCAGGTAGTAATCCTTGATCACCTGGTGGTCGCCGGCGCGGATCGATTCCTTGCCGGTGGGACCTTCGAAACTCAGGCCCTGCATGGCCTTGGCCACGGTCGGCCCGTCGAAGCTGCCGGTGGCAATGATGGTGTCGAGCATGACCTTGGTGCTGATGTAATCGGCGGCCAGCGGGTAGGTCGGGTTGATGCCGTATTTGGCCTGGGTGAGCTTGACCAGCTCACGGTTGAGCGGGGTGTCGACCTGGTGCCAGTACTGCGCGCCGAGGTACACGCCCGCGAGAATGTCGCTGCCCAGTTCCTGGAACTGGTCGAGGCCGGCGGACCACACCAGCAGCACCTTCATGCGCTCCTTGATGCCGAAGTTGACCGCCTGGCGCAGGGTGTTGGACGACTGGCTGCCGAAGTTGAGCAGCACCAGCACGTCGGGCTTGGCGGCGATGGCGTTGGTCAGGTAGCCGGAGAATTCCTGTTCCTGCAACGAGTGGTAGCTGTTGCCGATGTGTTCCAGGCCGTTTTCCTTGAGCACGGTTTTCGCACCTTCCAACAGCGCTTCGCCGAACACGTATTGCGGGGTGATGGTGTACCAGCGCTTGGCGTCCGGCAGCAACTTGATCAGCGGCACCAGGGTTTCGCGTATCGCGCCGTAGGTGGGCACCGACCAGCGGAAGGTCGCGGGGTTGCAGTCCTTGCCGGTGACTTCATCGGCGCCCACCGGGGTCATGAACACGCCACCGACCTTGTCCACTTCCTTGGCCACCGCCAATGCTGACGAAGACAAGGTGCAGCCCTGGAAGAACCGCGCGCCGTCCTGCTGGATAGCCTCCTGCACCTTGCGCACGGCCTTGCCGGCGTTGCCTTCGGTGTCGATGACCTTGTAGTTCAGCGGGCGGCCGAGCAGTTCGGGGTGTTGCTCCACCGCCAGGCGCGAACCCATGTCGGCAAACTTGCCATAGCTGGCAAAGGCGCCGGACATGGACTTGAGGCCGTAAAAGGTAAAGGGCTCGGCGGCGAATGCCGACCGTATGCTCAGCGGTAGGCTGAGGGCGGCGGCTGCGGTGAGGCTGGCTTTCAACAACGTACGACGCTGCATGGGGGTGACTCCCTGGTTTAGTTATTGGCAGGAGTGGCAATGGCGATACGGTGGAGCAAGGGCCTGTGGGCAGGCCTGTTATTGGATGAAACGGTGTGGGGTTGAAATGCAGTCCAAATGTGGGAGGTGGCTTGCCTCCGATAGCGGTGTGTCAGTCGACATTAATGTTGAATATGCTGGCGTCATCGGGGGCAAGCCCCCTCCCACATGGGGTCTGTGGCGTTTTTTAAGAGTGATCGAACTCCAGCAGAAAGTGCGGGCTGACCTGGCCTTCAAGGGCGGTCATGTGGTGCTCGGCATCGCACATGTGTTCGTGCATCAGGCTGCGCACGGCGCTTTCATCCCCGGCCCGAAAGGCGATCAGCAACTGCTTGTGATAGTCCAGGTTGGCGGCATCGAACTGCTTGCGCTTGGGCTTGTAGGCTTTTTTCAGCACCACCAGGTCGCGCAACAGGTCGTTGAGGAACTGCGCCATGAAACTCAGCAGCGGGTTGGGGCAGGCCTTGGCCAGCAGGTTATGAAACTCCAGTTCCGCCAGGCGTTGCTCGCGTTGGCCGGCTTCGCTGTCTTCCGGCGCGCTGCAAAAATCCACATTGTCTTGCAGGGCCTGGTAGTCGTCTTCGCTGAGGCGTCCGAGCACCGACACCGCCAGTTCCACTTCGATGACTTTGCGCAGTTGGTACACCTGCTCGCCGTCCAGATGCTGGAAGTGCAGGTAGTTGCGCAAGGCGCGGCTGGCCGGCTCGGTGCCGGCCTGGTTCAGGTAGGCACCGCCGCTGGGGCCCGTGCGCGTGCTCACCAGGCCTTCTACTTCCAGCGCCTTGAGCGCTTCGCGGGCCGAGCCCTTGGAGCATTGGAAGCTTTCCATCAGCTCGCGTTCGGTGGGCAAGCGGTCGCCGGGCTTCAAGGCGTCGGTGACGATGGAGCGCTTGACCGACTCGACAATCACGTCGGACAGCTTCTGGCGTTTGCGTCGTAGCGGGCGGCTTAGCATGGGTTCGATTTATCGTATTAATGCGGATAAATAGCACTTAATAACGATCGAGGCGCAGCGTCAACGCCGGGTGTCGTTTTCGAGGGCAACAGGTCGCAAACGGCTCGCTACTGCGCGTTGACGGAATCCAGGCAGCGAGTGGACTGCGGTGGTTGCTTGCCGTAGACCAGGAAGTCACCGACCCAGCGGTTGATACACCCGCTGGCGTCCTGCTTGGCGGGGTCTTTAAGGCGCAGTTGTTCGACCTGGGGCGCGGCCGTCTCGGGCTGTTGCGCATTGACCAACACCATACGCGCCACCCGCTCGGGGAACAGCGCAGCGTAACGGTTGCCCAGGCGGGCTGCATCGGCGTTGCCCAGGTAGAGCAGTTGGGCATCGCCGAGTTGGGTGCGCACGTACTCCAGGTCTTGAGCGGCCTGTTCGACGCCGTTTTCATTGCTGAGGTCGCGGGGGCTGAGTTCGATGACGTCGTAACGGTTGATCAGCGTGCGATAGGCCGGGTTGGCGTAGGTCCCCCAGAGACTGGTGAGGTGAATGACGAAGGTGCCGCCCTGATTGCTGCGGGGCGCATCGCCGGCCAGCGCAAACAGCACGCCTTCACGGTTCAGCGGATCGCGTGCGCCGACGCGGGTGAGGTAAAGGCGCAGGTTGCCTTGCCGGGGGGACGCGTGGTTGCGCGGTACGGTCACGATGCCGCATTGGGTGCGTTGCATCACCTCGGGGTCCAGGCGTTCAACGGTGGGGAGCGGGCAATCCAGCAGCCAGTCGATGGCGGTGGGAGGGATCAGCGGTTGAGCGTGGGCCAGGCCCGCTATCAGCCACAGGCAGGCGCACGTCAGGTGTTTTGCAGCAGTCATCGAGAGATCCCGGGCAACCGTGTGATAACGGCTTTTTTACCAAGGACCTTGGGTCGAGGAATGTAGGGTGAAAAGACGGAATGTGTACGAATTCGGAGTTTTGTTTATCGGATCTCCGTCTGCCAGCCGCCGCCCAGTGCTTTGTATAGCGCGATGCTGGCCTGCAGGCGCGCCAGCCGCAGTTGCACGTTCTGGTCCTGGGCCGCGTACAGGGTGCGCTGGGTTTCCAGGACCGTGAGCAAATCCTCGGCGCCTGCCTGGTAGCGGCTTTCAGCGATCTGGAACGCGCTCTGCGCCTGTTGCAGTTCTTCACTTTGCCATTGGCGCTGCTGGTCGAGGCGGGTGATGCTGCTGAGGGCTTTTTCCACGTCGGCAAAGCCGTTGATGATCGCGCCGCGATAGGTGTGCAGCAGTTCATCCTGGCGGGCGCGGGCCTTGTCGCGTTCAGCGCTTAAACGGCCGTTGTTGAAGATCGGGCCGACCAGGCCGGCGGTCAGCGTGTAGTAGGGGCTGCGCAGGATATCCATGGCCTTGTAGGCATCCGAGCCCAGGGTTGCGCCGAGGGTGACGGCGGGCAGCATGGCGGCGCGGGCCACGGTGACGTCGGCTTGCGCCGCGGCCAATTGCGCCTCGGCCTTGGCGATATCGGGCCGGCGGCTGAGCAATTGGCTGGGCATGCCGGCACCGATGGTTGGCCAGGTCAGCGCCTGGAAGGGCTCGGCCCGCAGATTCAGGGCCTGCACCGGCTGGCCGAGCAGGGCGGCCAGGGTGATGCGGGATTCTTCGGCCAGTTGCTGGATCAGGGGCAACTGGCGTTGTTGGCTGGCCACCAGGCTTTTTTGCTGGGCCAGTTCGAGGGCGGTGGCGGAGCCGGCATCGTAGCGGGTCTGCACCAGGTCGAGCACGTTGCGGGCGTTGGCCAGGTTAAGCGCGGCGATTTGCTCGCGCTGGTGGGCGGCGAGGGTCTGGGCGTAGCGGTCGGCCACGCTGCTGAGCAGGGTCAGTTCCACGGTAGCCTGGTCAAACTCGCTGGCGCGCAGGCTGTGCAGGGCGCTGTCACGGGCGGCGGCGCGGCCACCCCAGAAGTCCACTTCGTAACTGGCCGTGAGGTTGGCGCCGAAGTTGTCGACGGCGTCATCGCTTTGTGACACGTCCAGGTCCGGCCCGCCCTGGCCACGCAGCAATTTCTGATGGCTGGTGGCGAGGTTGAACTTCACCTCCGGCAACAACGGTGCCCCGGCGATCACTGCACTGGCCTGGGCCTGGCGCACGCGGGCCGTGGCGGCGGCCACGTCGAAACTGTCACGGCGGGCTTGCTCGACCAGACGGTTCAACTGCGCACTGCCGAACTGTGTCCACCAGTGCTGGTTGGTGGCCTGCGCCGCGTCACGCTCGGCATATTGCCAGCTGGCGGGCGCAGCGATGCCGCTGTCGAGGGCGGGAGGGTGGCCGGCGCAGGCGCTGAGTAACACGCACAGGCCGGGCATGCACAGGGATCGTTTATTCACTGGTCAACGCCTTAACCGGATCGAGCCGGGCAGCTTTACGGGCCGGCATGAAGCCGAATACGACACCGGTGACCAGCGCGCAACCAAATGCGCCCATTACGGCCACCAGGGAAAACTGCACCGCCACCTTGGCCAGCACCAGCACGCCACCCACCAGCAACGCCAGGGCAATGCCGCACAGGCCGCCGACCACCGAGAGCATCACCGCTTCGGTGAGGAACTGGCGCAGGATGTCGCGCTGGCGTGCGCCGGTGGCCATGCGGATGCCGATTTCGCGGGTCCGCTCGCGCACGGTCATCAGCATGATATTCATCACGCCAATGCCGCCCACCAGCAGGGAAATCGCGGCAATCGAACCGAGCATCAGCGACAGGGTGTTCTGCGTGCGCGCCTCGGCCTGGATCATGGCGGCGTTGTTGGTCAGCTCGTAATCGCGCTTGCCGTTGTGCAGCGTTTGCATCAACTGGTCGATCGCCAACTCGGCCTCGCGCACCTTGCGCGCATCGGCCGCGGCGATCACCACGTACTCGGGGTTGTAGCTGCCGAACAGGCGCACGCTGGCGGCGGTGTAAGGGATGGCGATACGGTCGTCACTGTCCTTGTTACCGGAGCTGGCGCCTTTTTCCGCGAGCACGCCGATGACCTGGAACGGCACGTTCTCAATCAGGATGTACTGGCCGATGGGGTCGACCTCGCCCTTGAACAGCTTTTCACGCACGCGATGACCGATCACCGCCACGGTGGCAGCGGCACGCTCGTCGGCGGCCGTGAAGTAATTGCCCTCGACCACCGGCCAATTGAAAATCGCCGGGAAGTTGGTGTCGTTGCCGCCCACATAGGCCATGTAGTCGACGTTGCCGAAACGCACCCCGGCTTCGCTGCCGTTGACCGGCATGATGCGTTGCACCTGAGGTAAGGCCGCCAGTGCGTGGACATCGTTGAGGGTCACGATCCCCAGCGGCGTACGCGGGTTGGGCGACGACCCGCTGAGGTAGATAATGTTGGAGCCGAACGCGCCCATCTGCGCCATGACCTGGCGCTTGCTGCCTTCACCCACCGCCAGCATCACCACCACCGACGCCACGCCGATGATGATGCCCAACAGGGTCAGCGCGGTGCGGAAACGGTTGATCCACATCACCCGCCAGGCGGCCTGTACCGCGTCCACCAGTTCGGCTTTCCACGCGCCATTGTGTTCGGCGCCGTCGGCCAGGCGTTGGCGCAGGTCCACGGCTTGCAGGGCGCCCGTTGAGGCGCCTGGGGCCGCGTCGCTGTCCTGGGCCGAGTCACTGATGATCAAGCCATCGCGAATCTCGATGATGCGGTTGGCCCGCGCCGCGACTTCGCGGTCGTGGGTGATCAGGATCACCACGTGGCCCTGGCTGGCCAATTCGTCGAGCAGGGTCATGACCTCGGCGCCGCTGTGGCTGTCGAGGGCGCCGGTGGGTTCGTCGGCGAGGATGATGTGCCCGCCGTTCATCAACGCACGGGCGATGGACACCCGTTGTTGCTGGCCACCGGAGAGCTGGTGCGGGCGGTTGCCGGTGCGGTCGGCCAGGCCCAGGCGGGTGAGCAGGGCGCTGGCGCGGGCATGGCGCTCGGCGGCGCTGATACCGGCGTAGATCGCCGGCATCTCGACGTTTTCCTGGGCTGAACCCGAGGGAATCAAGTGGTAGCCCTGGAACACAAAACCAAAGGCTTCGCGGCGCAGCCAGGCGAGTTCGTCGCTGTCCAGGTGCGCGACGTTCTCGCCGGCGAACAGGTAGTCGCCGACGCTGGGACGGTCGAGGCAGCCGAGGATATTCATCAACGTGGACTTGCCGGAGCCGGAGGCGCCGACGATGGCGACGAATTCCCCGGCATGGATCGACAGGTCGATGCCGCGCAACACGTCGACCTGCGGGCTGTCGCCGCCGCCGTAGGATTTGCGGATGTTCTTGAGTTCGATCAGGGGCGTGGTCACCTCAACCCCCGTTGCCGTCGGCCGGACCGATCAGCAGGCGGTCGCCTTCGTTCAGGCCGTCGAGCACCTGTACGCGCAGGCGGTCGCTGATGCCCAGCCGCACGTGGCGCTCCTCGATACGACCGTTGTCGGTCACGACCCGGGCGATCTGCCTGTCGGCACTGGACGTGCCTTGCAGTGCGGCGACCGGTGCGGTGAGGGCATCCTTGACTTGGCCGGCGACGAAAAACACCTGGGTGGTCATTTCGGCCATCAACGCGTTGTCGCTGTTGTCCACGTCCAGCAGCACGGTGTACAGCACCACGCGGCCGCTGCCGCTTTTACTCGAGCTGTTGGGGCTGCCGCTGCCCTGGGTCTCATTCAATGGCTTGGGCGGGATCGGCAGGATTTGCCGCACCGTGCTGCTCCAGCGCCGGTTGCCGCCGCTGAGGGTGGTGAAATACGCGGTCATGCCAGGTTTGACGTGGCCGATATCGGCTTCCGAGACTTCCGCCCATACGGTCATCGGCGACAATTTGGCGATGCGCAGGATCAGCGGCGTCTGCTGCTGGGCGTTGAGGGTCTGGCCGACCCGCGCGTCCACCGCCACCACGGTGCCGGTCATCGGCGCGTAGATGCGCGTGTAGCCCAACTCGGCCTCATCGCTGCGCAGGCTGGCCTGGGCTTGCAGGATCTGCGCCTGGAACATGTCGACCCGGGCCTGGGTGGCGCTCAATTCAGCCTTGGCGGTTTGCACATCTTCTTCACGGGTGGCGTTGCCGGCGGCCAGGCGTTGCTGGCGCTGGTACTTCTGGCGTGCCAGTTCATGCTGGGCCTTTTGCTCCTGCAACTGGGCCTTGAGGTTTTCGATGGCGTAGCGGCTGGCGTCGAGCTTGGCTTTTTGCGTGGACGGGTCGATCTCCACCAGCAATTGGCCTTCCTGGACGTGGTCGCCGGCCTCGACGTGGATCTTGCGGATCTGCCCCGATGCCTGGGCGCCCACGTCCACGTAGCGGCGGGGTTGTAGGGTGCCCAGGGCGGTCACGCTGTTTTCGATATTGCCGCGGGTGACGGCGACGGTGGTGAGGGCGTCACGCCCGGGCGGCAGCACCTGCCAGGCCGCGACGGCGATGATGGGGATCAGGCACGCGATAGCGAGCAAGGCGCGTCGGGCAGGTCGAGGGCGTTTCATGCTTGGGTTTCCAGCCAGGAAAGTTCGGACCGCAGTTGCGGGGAGCTGACAAGTAAACGAGAGAAAGGCGCGGGGATTTAGGCGGTTACACAAGCAGTTACATCAGCCCTCGAAGAAAAAAAACCTCCGTTGATGCAAGTCTGCTTTAAAAGTAGATGAGAATTACTATAAATTGCACATATCCAAACTGCCATTACGTAAACGCCGTCTTTTTTTGTACTCAGGGACCTAATGCCGCCACCCGGCGGTCGGGAGTCATGTTGGAAAACTACTATCGCGAGCTGGTGTGTTTCCTCAACGCCAAGCTGGGCAACCGTCAGGTGGCCGAGGATGTGGTGCATGACGCTTATGTCCGGGTGCTGGAACGTTCCAGCGACACGCCGATCGAACAACCCCGCGCCTTTTTGTACCGCACCGCGCTCAATCTGGTGATCGATGGCCACCGGCGCAACGCCTTGCGCCAGGTTGAGCCCTTGGATGTGCTGGACAACGAAGAGCGTTTCGCCGCCTGTTCACCTCACACCACCCATGACCACAGCCAGCGCCTGGAACTGCTCGAGCGCGCCCTGGCCGAGCTGCCCCCTGCCTGTCGCGACAGCTTCCTGCTGCGCAAACTCGAGGGTTTGACCCATGTGCAAATTGCCGAACGCCTGTGCATTTCCCGCGCGCTGGTGGAAAAACACATCGTCAATGCCATGAAGCATTGCCGGGTGCGGATGCGCGAGTGGGAAGCCCACTGATCAATGATCAGTTAAATTTTATTTCATTGTCCTCGTTTCCTATCAACACATGACCTGTTGTGCAGGTCTTGAAGGTATTCCCGCCCCACCGCCAAGGGGCTTATCCAGAGGACACTGGAATGACACAGGCAATTGCTTCGCCCGCGGTTCACGACCTGATCGGTATCGGATTCGGCCCTTCGAACCTGGCGCTGGCCATCGCCCTGCAGGAGCGCGAAAAGGCCCAGGGCAAACTGGACGTGCTCTTTCTCGACAAACAGGCCGACTACCGCTGGCACGGCAATACCCTGGTGACCCAGAGCGAATTGCAGATTTCGTTCCTCAAGGACCTGGTGACCCTGCGCAACCCCACCAGCCCGTATTCCTTCGTTAATTACCTGAAAGCCCACGACCGCTTGGTGGACTTTATCAACCTCGGCACCTTTTACCCCTGCCGCATGGAGTACAACGACTACCTGCGCTGGGTCGCCGGGCAGTTCCAGGCCCAGGCGCGCTATGGCGAGGAAGTGCTGGCCATCGAGCCGATCCTGCATCAGCAGCAGGTCGAAGCCCTGCGCGTGATCTCCCGCGATGCCCTCGGCGAGCAGCATGTTCGCACCACCCGTTCGGTGGTGGTCAGCGCCGGCGGCACGCCGCGGATTCCCGAAGCGTTCAAGGCGCTCAAGGGTGACAGCCGGGTGTTCCACCACTCCCAGTACCTGGAGCGCATGGCCTCGCAGCCGTGTGTCGAGGGCAAGGCCATGCGCATCGCCATTATCGGCGGCGGCCAGAGTGCGGCCGAAGCCTTTATCGACCTGAACGACAGCTTCCCGTCGGTGCAGGTCGACATGATCCTGCGCGGCTCGGCACTCAAGCCCGCCGATGACAGCCCGTTCGTCAATGAAGTGTTTTCGCCGGCCTTTACCGACTTGGTGTTCCAGCAGGAGGGCGCCGAACGTGAACGCCTGGTGGCCGAGTACCAGAACACCAACTATTCGGTGGTCGACCTGGACCTGATCGAGCGCATCTACGGCATCTTCTACCGCCAGAAAGTCTCCGGCATCGCCCGCCAGGCGTTCCGCACCATGACCGTGGTCGAGAAGGCCACGCCAGGCCCGCTGGGCATTGAACTGGTGCTGCGCAACAACGCCAACGGGGAAACCAGCGTCAACCATTACGACGCGGTGATCCTGGCCACCGGCTACGAGCGCCAGACACACCGCGCCCTGTTGGCGCCGCTGGAAGGCTACCTGGGCGACTTTGACGTGGCGCGCGACTACCGCATCGTCACCGACGAGCGTTGCAACGCCGGCATCTACATCCAGGGTTTCAGCCAGGCCAGCCATGGGTTGAGCGACACCTTGCTGTCGGTGCTGCCGATTCGGGCGGATGAGATTGCGGCGTCGTTGTATGCGCTGGACCGTGGGCGCGGCAAGGGGCGGTCGGTGCAGGACTTGCTACTCGCTACCGCCAGCTGATCGTTGTGGCGAGGGAGCTCCCTCGCCACAAACACACGGTCCTACAGACGGCACTGGCGTGATGGTTGAGCTACTGGTACTGTACAAAAAACCAGTATCGGTAGCCCTCCATGCAGTTGATCGAAAAACTCAGCATCCTCGCCGACGCCGCCAAGTACGACGCGTCCTGCGCCAGCAGTGGCGCGCCCAAGCGCAGCTCCGAGGGCAAGGCGGGGCTGGGTTCCACCGATGGCATGGGCATCTGTCACAGCTACACCCCCGACGGGCGTTGTGTGTCGTTGCTCAAGGTGTTGCTCACCAATTTCTGTCTCTATGACTGCCAGTACTGCGTCAACCGCCGCTCCAGCGACGTGCCCCGCGCGCGTTTCAGCCCGGAGGAGGTGGTCACCCTGACCCTGGATTTCTACCGGCGCAATTGCGTCAGCGGGCTGTTTCTCAGCTCCGGCATCATCCGTTCGTCCGACTACACCATGGAGCAATTGGTGCGCGTGGCCAAACTGCTGCGCGAAGAACACGATTTTCGCGGCTATATCCACCTCAAGACCATCCCCGATGCAGATCCGGCGCTCATCGCCGAAGCGGGGCGGTATGCCGATCGGTTGAGCGTGAACATCGAACTGCCCACCGAGGCCAGCCTGCACACCCTGGCGCCGGAAAAACAGATCGTTTCGATCAAGCAGGCCATGCAGACCATCTACACCGGCGAGCAGACCGTGCTCAACGAACCGCGCGCCCCGCGCTTTGCCCCGGCCGGGCAGAGCACGCAGATGATCGTGGGGGCCGACGACACCGACGACAGCACCATTCTTCACGGGGCCGAGGCGTTGTACGGCAACTTCAAATTGCGCCGTGTGTATTACTCGGCCTTCAGTCCCATCCCCAACAGCCCGAAAAGCGTGCCCCTGGCCGCGCCGCCGCTGATGCGTGAACACCGTTTGTACCAGGCTGACTTCCTGCTGCGCAGCTACGGTTTCAGTGCGAACGAATTATTCGAAGGCCCCGGCCACCTGGCCCTGGACATCGACCCCAAGCTGGCCTGGGCCCTGGATAACCGCGACGTGTTCCCCCTGGACCTGAACCGCGCCGAACCGACCTTGATTGCGCGCATTCCGGGCATTGGTTTGCGTACCACCCAGCGCCTGGTGGACCTGCGTCGTGAACGCAAGATCCGCTTCGAAGACCTGGCGCGCATGCGCTGCGTGCTGGCGAAAGCCAAGCCGTTTTTCATCACCAGTGACTACCACCCGCAACAGGCCGACAGCACCAGCGTGTTGCTGCGCGAGCAATTGCGCGACCGCCCGCAACCGCAGCAAATGGGGCTGTGGGGATGATCAGCCTGGAATGCGACAACCTGTTCAGCACCTGGCGCGAACAGGCGCGCTGGCTGCTCAGCCATCAGGTCGACCCCAGCCAGGTGAGCTGGGGGGAGGCGGAGGTGGCGGACCTGTTTGCCACTGACCAGTCGATTCCCGAGGCACTGGGGCCTTTCCAGACGCGGGTGCCCAAGGCCCTGCTGGCGCTGCTGGAGTCGGCCGCCTGTTACCACGGCGACCAGCGCTGGAGCTTGTTGTATGAAGTGTTGTGGCGAGTCAGCCACGGCGACCGCACCGCAATGCTGGCCGGGGACAAGCTGGGCAGCGAGTTGCAGCGGCGGATCAAGCAGGTCAGTCGCGAGGCGCATCACCTGCATGCATTTGTGCGGTTTATCGCGTTGCCGGCCGGGGCTGGGCCGGAATTGCCCGAGTACGTGGCCTGGCACGAACCGGCCCATGACATCCTGAAATCAGCCAGCCAGCACTTTATCGGGCGCATGGGGCGTCATCGCTGGATGATCGCCACGCCGTTGGATGGGGTTTACTACGATGGCGAACAGTTGATCCATCAGCGTGAGTGCCCCGAAGCGTGGCGGCAGCTGGCGCAGAATGTCGAGGATCCCCACAGTGCGATGTGGCTGACCTACTACAGCCATATCTTCAACCCGGCGCGGTTGAACCCCAAGGTCATGGAAGGGCATTTGCCGAGCCGGTTCTGGAAGAATCTGCCGGAGGGCAAGTTGATACCGGGGTTGATCAGTGAAGCGCGGACGGGGAAGCAGAAGGATGGGCAGGCCAGGCTGATCGGGGCCAGGCCCGGCAAGAAAATCTTAATCGGGCAAGGTTAAAAATGCAGGAGGGGCTCGTGTGGGAGGGGGCTTGCCCGCTTGTGTCTTGAACCAGACTTAAACTGAAGGTGAGAGCGGTGAGTGACAAGCTGAATGCCCGAAGTGCTTAAAGCACGTGTGGGAGCCCATGCTGTCACTCACCTCTCCACTCTGGTCATTG
>NZ_JAIOKW010000065.1:0-18728 GCF_020093335.1 Pseudomonas fluorescens group sp.
GGCGGCCCACGCTCCAAAGCCGGAGTGAGGGCACACCGAGCCCAGGCGAGGTGCCGAGTGGTGGGGCGAGGACCTTTTGGTTACTTTTGGGTCCTTCCAAAAGTGACCCGCTGTAAGAGCGGAACCATAGGTGGCCATTACCGCAGCAACGGATATGTACTCAATCACCGCTGCGCCCCCCAGAAACCGGCACCGCCCTGATCACCGCCCGCGGCGCACCCGGAATCGCCTTCTCCACCGAAGGCAACTGCGGCGCCTGCACATCCGGCATCGCCCAACTATGTTCCGGCTGCAGCCCCCCCTGCGCCCTGCGCATAAACTCATACCGGTTCAAGGTAATACTGCGCCCCGCCCCACTGTCCCGAATAATATACGGCCGCAAAAACACCATCAGGTTGGTCTTGTTCACACTGCGCTTCTCATTACGAAACAACGCCCCCAACCCCGGAATATCCGACAACCACGGCACCGCATCATTACTCTGGCTATACCCATCCTGCAGCAACCCGCCGAGCACCATGATCTGCCCGTCATCCAACAAAATACTGGTATCGATCGCCCGCTTGTTGGTCACCGTGCCCGCGTCCACCGACGCCCGTGTATCCACGGTGCTGACCTCCTGGTAGATATCCAGCTTCACCGTGCCCCCTTCGGAAATCTGCGGCCGCACATTCAGCTTGAGCCCCACTTCTTCACGCTGCACCGTCTGGAACGGGTTGTTGCTGGTCCCCCCGCCACCGGTCACATAGCTGCCGGTGACAAACGGAATGGTCTGGCCGACGAAAATGCTCGCCGCTTCGTTGTCCAGGGTCAGCAGGTTCGGCGTCGACAGCACGTTGGTGCCGCCCTTGCTCTTCAGCGCCCGGGCCAAGACTTTGAGGTCGAGTACCTTGCCGATACCGGGAATATCCACCGTGCCGTTGACCAGCCCCACGTTCAGGCCCTTGGGCAACACGTCGATGCTGGTCTTGCTGGTCGGCGTGCTGTTCACGCCGCTACCGCCCAGGTTGACCCCGCCAAAACCGCCCTTGCCGGCGAGGTTGCCGGCCTGCCATTGCACGCCGAATTCGGTGGCATCGTCTTCGCCGACTTCCACGATCAGGCTTTCGATCACCACCTGGGCGCGGCGTTGGTCGAGCATGTCGATCACTTCGCGCAGGTTGCGGTACAGCGGGTCCGGCGCGGAAATCAGCAGGGTGTTGGTGGTGGCGTCCGCCTGGATGGTCACGCCGCCGGCGCTGAACGCGGTGTCCTGGTTCTCAGTGGAGGTGCCGCTGGTGCTGGGAGTCGAACCGGTGGTTTGCCCATACCCCGACTGCACACCACTGCCAGTCGGCGTGCCGCTGCTGTTTTGCGCATTGCTGGTGCCTTGGGTGTTCTTGCCATTACCGCCCATGGCGCTGAGCTTGCCACGCGCGTCGTCGCTGACGCCGGAATCGCTTTCCCCGGTGAGCAATCCGCGCAGCGACTGGGCCAACTTGCTCGCCTGGGCGTTGCGCAGGTACACCACGTGCATATTGCTGGGGTTGCTCTGCGCGTTGTCGAGCTTGTAGATCAGGTTGCGCGCCAGTTCCGTGCGTTCCGGGCTGCCGGAACGGATGATGATCGAGTTGGAGCGTGGGTCGCCGATCACGTTGATCTTTTGGGTCTGGTCGGCACCCTGGGTTTCCAGCAGCTCCGAGACCATGGCGGCGATGTCCACGGCGATGCCGTTCTGGACCATCACCACGTCGGTGTCGATGGCGCTGGGGGTGTCGATGCCGCTGATGATCTGCGCCACCCGCGCAAGGTTTTCCGCGTAGTCGGTGATGACGATGCTGTTGTTGCCGGGGTAGGCATTGATCGGGTTGTTCGGCGACACGATGGGGCGCAGCACCGGGATCAGGTTCACCGCGTTTTCATATTGCAGGCGAAAGGTGCGGGTCTGCATGCCGCTGCTACCGGCGCTGTAGATCGGCCCGCCGAGCAACTTGGCATCGGCTTCGGGCACGACCTGGGCGACACCGCCCACATCGACCACGCTGAAGCCCTGCATGCGCAGCGCCGCCAACAGCATGTCGTAGGCCTGGTGCGCCGGCACCTGGCCTTCGCTGACCAGGGTGAGGTTGCCCTTTACACGCGGGTCCACCAGGAACTGCTGGCCGGTGGCGCGGGACAGTGCGCGGACCACCGCCTGGATGTCCGCATCGACAAAATTGAGCTGCACCGGCTGGTCACCCAGCGGGTTGCGCGCCTTCACGGCCGCCGGGGCGTGGCCACGGGCGCTGTTGGTCACGCGGTGCTGTACGGGCGGCTTGGATGCGAGGTCGCGCTGGCGGTCCAACACGTTCTCGCCGCTGCGCTGGGTGTTCGCCAACGGTTGACCGAGTTCGCTGTCCACCAGCAACGGCGTGGTTGACGGGTTGCTGCACGCACTCAACGCCAGCACCAGCAAAGGCGCGACCCTACGAAAAGAGGGGACTGACCACTTCATGAAGCTTCCTTAGCGCCAAGCGCCTGATCCATGCGAACGGTCCCGGACACAGTGCCGGCCGAGTTATCGACGGTATCGAGGGCGCGCTGCAAACGCGCCTCAGACACCTCCAGGGAAAACGAACGGGCATTGCCCAACAGCCAGCCCACCACCGCATCCGCCGGGGCGTTGTCGAAGGTCAGGCGCCAACCGCCGGATTCCAGTGCCTGCAATTGGTAATGGCCTTGCAGACCGGCGCCATCCAGGGCTTGGCGCAGTGCGGTGTCGTCGCCCGGCCTGGGCGCGGCGACATCCTGCAACAGCACTTGCAAGGCTTCGGCCTGGGCGCGCAGCTTGGGGGTTTCGGCCTGCCAGTAATCGATCTTCTTCAGCGCGGGCTGCACCAGTACGAGCCAGGTCAGCAGGCTCGCCAGGACCAGGCCGGCCCCACCGAGCAGGCGCTTTTCGCGCAGGGCCAGGCCGTTCCAGAACACCTGGGCCTGGCTGCGCAGTCGCTGGACTTTATTCATCACCGGCCCCTGCGGGTTGTTCTGCGGCCTGCGCCGGGGCAAGGGTCCAGCCATGCTCATCGCGGCTGGCGGTAAAACCGGCCTGGGCCAACGCTGCCTGCCATTCACCTTCGGCCTTTGGGTTGCGACTGTCGGCGAGTAATTCAACGTGCAGGCGCCCCTGCTCAAAGCTCAGGTTGTCGACGCTGCCCACCATGAAGGGCAGGTTATTACCCGCCAGTTGCACCAGGCTGGCGAAGCGTTGCCCTGGGTCGGCCGCCGCGCCGGTCTGGCGGGCGGCCAATTGTTGACGCGCCTGTTGCAACGGGTTGAGCACCACCGGCAATTCGGGAAAGGCCTGGCGCACCTGCTGGCTCATCGATGCCTTGAGTCGCTGGCCTTCCTCCACCTGGCGGGCCGCGTAGAGGTTGAGGCCAACGGTCCAGATGGCCGTGGCCAGCGCCACACAGGCCAGCGCCCTGCCCCATCCGCCGGTCGAGGGTTGGTTGAGGCGACCGTGCAATCCCCAAGCCGGCACCGGCCCGCCCCAACGCTGCGTGGCCTCCACCAGCGGCACATCCAGCGCCTGCAACCCCAACGGGTGCACCGCGCCTTGTTGCAGGCTGTCACGCGTCAACAGATAGCCTTCGTCCAACGCCGCCGCGCCCACCGGCAAGGCATAGGGCGCCGGGTACAGGCCGCGCAGCTTGAGTGGCAGTTGCGCCAGCCGCGTCAACCCGGCCTTGGGCACCCAGGCCACCTGCACGCCCCCATCGCTGTCACGCGGGCCGTGGGCCACCTGCATCTGGTCCACCGGGCCGAGTATCAGCGCCTGCGCGGCACAGGCCACGGCGGCAGCGGTTTTCGCCGCCGGTAATGGCGGCAGATCCAGGCGGGTCAGCAGACTGTCCTGGGGGTGCAGGAAGCAGTCCACTGCCTGGCGGGACTTACCCAGCTGCGCGAGGTGTTCATAGCCCTCTTCAACGACCACGCCACGCTCCAGCCAGGCAAACCTGACCTGGCTTTCAGCGGTCAATTGATCCAGCGGCGGCAAGCCGATGCGCAAGCGTTTCATACGCCCACCCGCGACCAGATCACTCGTGGCTGACGGTCTTCGGGCCGATGCAGCAACGCGTCGATCGTGACCCGGCGCTGCTCACGCCGGGCCTGGCCCTGCAGGCGAAACCACTCACTGGTAATGCCGACCTGCACCGAATCCATCACCACCTGGGGTAAATGCAAGCGGTTGACGAAGTCTCCACGGTTGATAAACCACTGCCCGCTGTCACGCTCAGCCACCAGCCCATGGGCCTGGGACAGGCTGAGCTGCGGCACCACCGCGCTGAGCACTTCGGCGCTGGCAGTGTTGCCGTTGACCCAAGTAGGCCCAGGCAACACGCTGATGTACGCCTGCATGCGCTGCAACACGAGGGGGTCTAGGCCTTCGAGGCCACTCAAGTCATCCAGGCTGCGCAGCATCGGGTATTTGACCGGGGGGAGATAAGAGGCGATCACTCGCTGGCTGACGCGGCGACTCACCGCCGGGTCGACGCCGATCAACTGGCACAGCCGCTCGAAACTCTGCAACTGCTCGCTGTCCACCTGCTGGCGATTGACCAAATTGCGCAGGTTGAACTTGCCTTGCTCGTCCTCAATCCGCCCCTCGAACGCGCCGCCTTGGGCACGGGCCCAGGATTGATCAAGGCGCGTCAGCACCTCCTTTTGGCGCGCGTCCCAGAGCATCTGCCGGCTGCGTTCCAGGCCGCCTTGCAACAGCCACTGGCCCTGGATGCGCAGTTGCTCGGCCTCCAGGCTGCGGGTGAACACGGTCTGGCGTGTGAGCATGGCGCCGGCCAGAACCGCCACCACCGCCGCGATCAGCAAGGCGCTGATAATCGCCATGCCGCGCTGCTTCGCCGCTGGGGGCGAATACCCTTTCATGACGGGCCTTACAACTGCCAGGAGCCGATATCGGCATTGACGCCATCGCCATCCGGTTGGCCGTCGGCACCGAGGGAGAACACATCGACCTCACCGTTGGCGCCCGGGTTGAGGTAGTGATAAGGGTGGCCCCAGGGGTCGTTGGGCAAGCGTTCCAGGTAGGCGCGCCAATTACTGTTCTTCGCATCCGCCGGGCGCTCCACCAGAACTTTCAAGCCCTGGTTCATGCTCGGATAGGTGCCGTGGTCCAGGCGATAGAGTTTCAACGCCTGCATCAGCCCGCCGATGTCCTGCTTGGCCGCCGTGGCCCGCGCCTGGTCCGGACGGTCGAGGACCTTGGGCACCACCATGGCGGCCAGGATCCCGAGGATGACCACCACCACCATGATCTCGATCAGCGTGAAGCCACGCTGGCCGCGAGGGCCCGGCAATGGGGATGTTGGGCGCGCGATATCCATCTCGACATTCCTTGGCTTGAGTGCAATTCGTGGCGCAGTGTTGCAAGAACACATGTCAGTCGTATTGAAAATCCTCGGGAGTTTCGGTCGCCAATCGGTCAACTGCCGGCGCTAGTCTGCGGGCCTGTTTCCCGGCTTTGAGAGCGCCATGTACGGCCGTCGCAACGCGCAAGGTTTTACCCTGATCGAAGTGCTGGTGGCGCTGGCGATTATCGCCGTGGCCATGGCCGCCGCGGTGCGCGTGGCCGGGCTGATGACCCAGAGCAACGGCTTGCTGCGGGACAAGTCGATCGCGTTGCTGGCGGCGCAGAGTCGCCTGGCGGAACTGCGCCTGGAGGGACACTTGCGCAGCGGCAAGCGCACCTTCGTGTGTGACCAAGGCCGCTTGAAGCTGCGTTGCGAGCAGACCATCAACGCCGATGGCCGCCTGTTTCAGGTCAACCTGCAGGTGCTCGACGCCAGCCGCGAAGCGCCGCCCCTGGCGCGCCTGGACACCCAGGTCATGGCCGAGTGAGCAGCGGCAATGCGGGCCCCTGCGGCAACTTGTCGAGGTTGACGCGCAGCTTCTCGCCACCGCGTTCGATCTCCACACCGTCGCCTTCGATGGCCGTCAGCCGCACGCCGGGGCTGAGCCGCTCACCCAACAGAAAGCTGCGCGGCGGGCCGTCATTCAGACTGAGGATCGCCACCGCACCACGGGCACCTGCGAGCACGCCTGTGACTTTGACCTGGAGCGCCGTCGGCGCATTCGAAAACCATTGCAGCGCCGGGTTATCGCTGCGCGCCGCCAACGCCTGGGGCGTGGCTTGCGGGGTGTGGGATTCGGCGCGGGTGAGCAGCAGCGGCGTCCATACCGCCACGCCCGCCAAGGCGGCCAATACGCCCAGCGCCTGCACGCCGTGGGCCAGGGTGATACGAGGGGCAAATGTCATGGGGAGGACCTCCTGTTTGTCCGTCGCACCAGCCTACAGGTCAATTCGCACGCTTTTATTTCACACACTCCCCAGTGTTCCAGGAAGTACGCGATGAAACAGCAAGGCTTCACCCTGATCGAGCTGATGGTGGTGCTGGTGATCATCGGCATCGCCAGCGCCGCCATCAGCCTCACGATCAAACCCGACCCGCTGCACCTGCTGCGCAAGGACGCCGAACGCCTGAGCCAACTGCTGCAAGTCGCCCAAGCCGAAGCCCACGCCGACGGCCGCCCCATCACCTGGCGCGCCGACGCCAAGGGCTTTCGCTTCAACCGCCGCAGCGATGATGGCGCGAGCGTGGAATCCTTCCAGGGCGACAGCCAACTGCGCCCGCGCCTATGGGAAAGCACACCGATGCAAATCAACATCGAACCCCGGCAAACCCTGGTGCTTAATGCCGAATGGATCAACCCACCGCTGCGCGTGGTGCTGTCCGACGGGCAACACAGCCTCAGCCTGCAACGCGACGCCGCCGGCTTGATGCGCGTGGTGAGCCAGCCATGAACCGATCCCAGCACGGCTTCACCCTGATCGAAGTGATGGTGGCGATCATGCTCATGGCGGTGGTCAGCCTGATCGCCTGGCGCGGGCTGGACAGCGTCACCCGTGCGGATCAGCACTTGCAGGCGAGTACCGAGCAAACCGAGGTGTTGCTGAGAGCGTTGAACCAGATGCAGCGGGATATCAGCCTGCGGGCCAGTGTTGAACTGACAGCCCCAGACGCGCCGCAAGACACAGGCTTGGCCGCAATCACGGTGCGCAGTTCCGACAGCAAAGGCTTCCGTCTCGACGTGATCCGCAGCGCCCCGGTGGCAGGCGATGGCCTGCAACGGGTGCGCTGGTGGCTCAAGGGCGACGCCCTGTATCGGGCCGCCGCGCCGACACGTGACCGCTACCCGTTGCCGGCGGCGAAGGATGGGCTGGTGGTGTTGACCGGCGTGAGTGACGTGCAGGTGCGAGTGTGGGAGCCGGATAAGGGCTGGAGGCAGTTAAGCGGGA
Organism: Pseudomonas fluorescens group sp.; assembly: GCF_020093335.1. NCBI lineage: Bacteria > Pseudomonadati > Pseudomonadota > Gammaproteobacteria > Pseudomonadales > Pseudomonadaceae > Pseudomonas > Pseudomonas fluorescens group sp. Next base: position 7,334 of record NZ_JAIOKW010000065.1, read on the forward strand.
ATCGGCGCGAGGATCCGTTGGGATTGGAAATCAGCCTGGTACGGCAGACGCCGCAGGGGGTGGAAACGTATAGGCAGGTGGTGGGGCCGTTGAAGTGAGTCAGCTCAACAACACCACCCCACCCGGCAACTCCGTGCACTTGGCCCCATAGGCATCCCGGATCAACAACGCCACGCCCGCCAGCTGCTGCAAACTGAACCGCGCCTGCACCCGGCGCTGGCCCAGTTGTTTATTCAGCAACACCAGCATCCCCGGCCGATACCGGTTGATCTCATCCACCACCGTCGCCAGCGTGGCGTTGTTGAACACCAGCACCTGTTCGCGCCAGGCCAGCACCGCCTGGGTGTCCACGCTTGTCACGTCGCTGATTCCGGCGGCGCCGTAGGTCAATTGTCGGCCTTGGTCCAGGCGCACGCTGCGCCCGGCGATATCCACCGAGAGCGAACCCTGGATACAGGTGATACACACGTTATGGTCGGTGTTGCGCACATTGAACCGCGCCTGCGCCGCACTCACCCAGCCCTCGCCGGCCTGGACCTTGAGCGGTTGGGCAACGTGGGCGAACACCTCGACTTCACCTTCGAGCAATTCAATGCCCTGCCCGACCCGGCTGATGCGGGTCTGGGTATTGAGTTCCAGGCTAACCCCCTCGCTCAACACCACTTGGCGCTGCTCGCCGACGGCGGTGCGATAGTCAGCCGTGAGCCCGGCAAAACCGCCCGGTACGCCGACGCGCACCATCACCACGGCCGCCGAAGCGGCGAGCGCACCGCCAAGGAAGGCACGCCGGCCAAAGCTGCGCGGTTGCGACACGTGATCGAGCGCCGGTGCCACTTGCTGCCACAGCGTCTTGGCCTGTTCGAATGCTTGGGCATGCGCGGGGCTCTGCGCGCACCACGCCTTGAGGGCCTTGGCATCGGCCACGGTGGCGCGGCCAGAGGTCAGCAGGACCAGCCAGTCGCGGGCTTCATCGTGCAGGGGGCTGGCGGCGGACTGCCGGGCGGTGGAGAAGCTAAAAATATTCAAGCGCGCACGTACTCACGGTTTTATCAGGGACTCGACACTAAGACGGTTTTCCGGCACCGGGACCGAACCGCTGAATCACTTTTCTTTCCAGGCGCTTGGCACAATGGTCCAAGGCGGCCTTGATTTCTTTCTCGACCATGCGCGTGGAGATGCCGAAACGCTGGGAAATTTCCAGGTGCGGCGCCTCTTCCAGGCGGGCGGCGATCAGGATTTTGCGGCGGCGTGCCGGCAACTCGTAAAGGGCTTTGACCAGGGATTGGATTTCTTTCTGGCCGCCTACCACACGCGAGGGGTCCTGGGCTTCGTCGGCGCTTTGCAACAATTCTTCGACCTCGCTGCCGGTGAGCAAGCGCGCGTCGGCCTGGCGGCGGTCGGCGGCGATGTTCAAGGCCATGCGGTACAGGTAGGCATTGGGCTGTTGCAGGTTTGGCGGCACCTCCATGCGGTCGACCCGCAGGTAGGTTTCGTGCAGCACGTCGTTGGCCAGGTCCTCCGAGCCCAGGCGCTTGCGCAAACGCACCTTGAAGTCTTCGTAGGAGGCCAGGAACAAGCTGACCATGGTGCTGTGCCCGGAGTTTTTCATCCGCCCGAGGCTCCTTTCGCTACTGTGCATTCCATGCGCGTTCCTGTGGTGTCAGGCATCAAAAGTAAAGTCACGGGTTGGCGCAGTGAGCTGGGTGCGGGGCGTTCGACCCGTGTTGTTGCCAGGCTGCGTACCAGTGCTTCATCGCGTTGTTCGTCGCCGGTGGAGCTGACCAACCGGCTGTGTGCAATCACCCCGTCCGGGTTGACCCATACTTGCACCAGCGCACGAAAACCGCCGGGCCGGGTCAGCGGCGAACGGCACAGGCTGGTCTCGATGGCGTGCTGCAATGCCGTCGCATAGCTGGTGTTGATCCGCGCTGTATGCCGTGCCGCCGTCCCCTGAGTCGGGGGTGGCGGGCTGACATCGGGCAGTTGCAAGGTAAATGCATCGCTGCGTGCATAACGTGCCATCAGGCCACTCCCTGTCAGCAACATTGCCAGTGCTTCTTGCGCCGTAAAGCGCCCGCGCACCGCGATGGAGCGCCGGCCCCGCGTCAACTCGCGGTCCACCAGCACGGCCATCCCGGTGGCGCGGCTATACGCTTGCAGTGCGTGTTCCAGGTCTTGCGCCGCAAGGTTCAACGACAGCAGCGGAGCCTCGGCCTGCGCGGCGCGACCACCGAGCAGCAGCAACAGCAAGACCAGGGCGCACACGGCGCGCCGCCAGCCCCCCTGTCCACCCCCTGCTCTGCATCGCTGCACGGCCGACGCGCCCTAGAAAACCGTCATCCTGAGGCCAGTTTATGAACCTGATGTTACGGTGATAGCAAAAAAAACATCACGGTGACGAGCAGCCAGCTGCACTAGACTCTCAAGCCTTACTGGCCCACTCCTGCGGGCCCGCCAGGAGGCTCCGATGAAAGTGTTAGCGTCCCTTGCCAGCCTGTTGCTGTGCACTGCCCTGCCCTTGATCGCCCATGCCGACACTTGCGCAGAGGTCACGGTGGATGGCTACAAGGCGCCTGACTATGGCTGCCTCAGCCAACAGATGGGCAGTGAAACGAATGCGACAACAGCGACGCAAAAAAACCGCGAGGCGCAGCACATCGCCGTCGAAAAGCGCCTGCCCAATAAAGTGGGTTTAGCCACTCCGGCGGCGACCAGTGTGCGTATGGGCAACACCTTCGGTACGTCGGTGAAACCGCAGCGGCCCTAAGCCGTCAGGCAGATAGCCTCTCTCGGTCTGCAGTGCGCCCATAAAATTGTGGGAGGGGGCTTGCTCCCGATGGCGGTGGGTCAGTCACAGACGTTCTGACCGGAACACCGCTATCGGGAGCAAGCCCCCTCCCACGGGGTTCTACAGGGGTTTATAGCGTGCGTTTCAAGCCGCGTGGCTTTCCTTTTTCAAGCTGTCCATGTCGATCACGAACCGATACTTCACATCGCCCTTGAGCATGCGCTCATAGGCCTCGTTGATGCCCTGGATATCGATCATCTCGATGTCGGAGACAATCCCGTGCTTGGCGCAGAAGTCCAGCATGTCCTGGGTCTCCTGGATCCCACCGATCAGCGAACCGGCCAGGCTGCGGCGCTTGAAGATCAGGTTGAACACGGTCGGCGACGGGTGCGGGCTGTCGGGGGCGCCGACCAGGGTCATGGTGCCGTCGCGCTTGAGCAGGTTGAGAAAGGCGTCGAGGTCGTGCGGCGCGGCGACGGTGTTGAGGATGAAGTCCAGGCTGTTGGCGACCTTGGCCATTTCGTCCGGGTTCTTCGACACCACCACTTGGTCGGCGCCCAGGCGCAGGCCGTCTTCGCGCTTGTTCGGCGAGGTGGTGAACAACGTGACGTGCGCGCCCATGGCGTGGGCGATCTTCACCGCCATATGCCCCAGCCCACCGAGGCCCACCACACCGACCTTCTTGCCGGGGCCGACCTTCCAGTGATGCAGCGGCGAGTAGGTGGTGATGCCCGCGCACAGCAACGGCGCGACAGCGGCCAGGTTGGAATCGTCGTGGGAGATGCGCAGCACGAACTTCTCCTTGACCACGATGCTGTCCGAGTAGCCGCCAAAGGTGTTTTCACCCCCGAAAACCGGACCGTTGTAGGTGCCGGTAAAGCCGCTCTCGCAGTATTGCTCCTCGCCTTCGGCGCACGACGCGCAGTGCTGGCAGCTGTCGACCATGCAGCCGACACCGGCCAGGTCGCCGACCTTGAAGGTCGTCACATTGCCCCCGACCGCCGTCACGCGGCCGACAATTTCATGGCCCGGCACGGAGGGGTAAAGGGTGTTCTTCCACTCGTTGCGCGCGGTGTGCAGGTCGGAGTGGCACACGCCGCAATAGAGAATGTCGATCTGTACGTCATCCGCCCCCGGCGCGCGGCGCTCGAAGGTGAAGGGTTTGAGGGCATCCTTGGCGTTCTGGGCGGCGTAGCTGTAAGTCTTGGCCATTTCGTTCACCTGTGTGATCTGACGGTAGAAGTCAGTGGACCAGCATAGACGCTGAACCGTTCAACCGAGCACGTCTGTACAATTTCCTTCGCCTCTGTGCCCCTAACCTCACGGCTTCAATCGCGTAGAAGTGCTGGAGAGTGGGCATGCGTAGCAAAGCAATCAAGGTATCTGTGGCATTGACGCTGCTGGCGAGCGCAATGATGGGCAATGCCTTCGCGGCAACCCCGAGCGTGGCCGTGGCCCCGCAATACGACACCAGCCACGTCTATGTGGCGCCGGCCGATGTCGACCGTTTCGCCCAGAGTTTCCTGGCCACCTTCGGCGGTAAAAGCACCGCCCAGGTGGTGGTGAATGTGCTGCCGGTGCCCAGCAGCACCACCTCGCAATTGCTGCAGACGCCGGCGGGCACGGTGTCGCTGTTTGGTTTCACCACGCCGATCCCGCACCCGTTCGGCCAGGAGCGCAACGGTTACCTGGTCAAGGACATGGACGTCGCCCTCAAGGCCGCGCGGGAAAACGGCGCGGCGGTGATCGTCAGCGACTTCCCCGACCCGATCGGCCGTGACGCGGTGGTGCAGTGGCCAGGCGGTGTGAACATGCAATTCTACTGGCACACCAAGACCCCGGATTACGCAGCGTTCCAGACCGTGCCGGAAAACCGCGTGTACCTCAGCGCCGACCGTGCCGACCGCTTTATCAAGGCGTTCCTCGGCTTCTCTCACGGCAAAGTCCTGGCCGATGACAAACACGCGCCGGGCGTGGACATCGGTCAAGCCAATGGCAGCTATCGGCGTGTCGACATCGAGTCGCCGTTCGGGCGCATGGCGGTACTGGTCACCAACGGCCAACTGCCCTACCCGTTCGGCCACGAGACCACCGGCTATCAAGTGGCTGACCTGACGGCCACCCTGGGCAAAGCCACCGGTTCCGGCGCCACCGTGGTGGTGCCGGCCTTTGAGAGTAAAGGCCGTCGCAGTGCACTGGTGGAATTCCCCGGCGGCTATGTCGCGGAGATTCATCAACTCAACGCAGCAAAATGACGCGCCGCACAGGCTGGGGCCTGGCCGTGCTGTGGCCGCTGCTCGCCGGCAGCGTCCACGCCGATGAGCAAGCGACACGCCCGGCCATCAAGGCCAACCGCTGGCAGGAAGACTGGTCGGTGCTGCAGAACCCGGCGCTGCGCACGCAGCCGCTGGACACCTTGAAGTACATCCCGTTGTCGAGTGCCGACCCGTTGACCTACCTGTCGCTCGGTGCGACGTTGCGCGAGCGCTTCGAGATGAACGACGCCAGTGGTTTCGGCGTGCGCGACGTGAAGCGTGACCGCTACCTGATCCAGCGTTTCCAGGTGCATGCCGACCTGCACCTGAACGAAAACTGGCGGGTATTCACCCAACTCGAAGACGTGCGCGCCTACGACAAAACCACGATTGGCGGCGCCGACCAGAACCGTGTCGACCTGCGCCTGGCCTTTGCCGAATACGTGAATACCTTCAGCAGCGGCACGTTGAAGGCCCGCGTCGGGCGCCAGGATTTCGCCTTCGATTTGCAGCGTTTCATCTCGTCGCGGGACGGCCCGAATGTGCGGCAGTCCTTCGATGCGCTGTGGGCCGACTGGGAGACGTCCAACTGGCGTTTTATCGGGATTGCCAGCCAGCCGGTGCAGTATCAGGACGGGCGGCACTTCGACGACAAGTCCAACAGTGACGCGCGCTTCCATATGCTGCGCGTGGAGCGGCTGGTGGGCGGCAAGAACGAACTGTCGGCCTACTACGGCGTGTATGAACGCAGCGCGGCGCATTACCTCGACGCGGACGGCGACGAGACCCGCCACCTGTTCGACGCCCGCCTGGGCGGCGCGGCCATGGGTTTTGACTGGGACGTCGAAGCGATGCTGCAAAGCGGCTCGGTGGGCAGCAAGGATATCCGCGCCTGGGCCGGTGGCAGCCGCACCGGCTACACCTTCGACAGCCTGGCCTGGACACCGCGCTTGGGCCTGCAACTGGACATCGCCTCAGGCGACCGTAAAACCGGGGACGGCACCGTCGGCACGTTCAACCCGCTGTTCCCCAACGGCTATTACTTTTCCCTCGCGGGCTACACCGGCTACAGCAACTTGATTCACGTCAAGCCGTCGATCACCGTCAAGCCGATCGACAAGCTCAGCGTGCAAACCGCCATCGGCCTACTGTGGCGACAAACCACCAGCGATGCGGTGTACACCCAACCGAACCTGCCCGTCGCCGGAACCGCCGACCAAGGTGAACGTTGGACGGGTGCCTACGGTCAGCTGCGTACCGACTATGTGTTTACGCCGAACCTCACCGGCGCCGTCGAAGCCGTGCATTACGCGGTCGGCCGAACCCTGCGCGATGCCGGCGGTGATGACAGCAATTACCTGGGCGTCGAGCTGAAATTCAGCTGGTAGCCCCAACCAAGCACACCCATACAAGCCCGGCGCACGCTTTATACCCATAGTGACGCTGAGCCATTTTCCCGCTACCAAGGAGTTTTCCATGAGCACATTTGTTGCCAAAGACGGTACCCAGATCTACTTCAAGGACTGGGGCAGCGGTAAGCCCGTGCTGTTCAGCCACGGCTGGCCGCTGGATGCCGACATGTGGGAATACCAGATGGAATACCTGAGCAGCCGTGGCTTTCGAACCCTCGCGTTCGACCGCCGTGGCTTTGGCCGCTCGGACCAACCCTGGACCGGTAACGACTACGACACCTTCGCCGACGACATCGCGCAGTTGATCGAGCACCTGGACCTCAAGGACGTGACCCTGGTGGGCTTCTCCATGGGCGGCGGCGACGTCGCGCGCTACATCGCCCGCCACGGCAGCGCACGGGTTGCCGGCCTGGTGCTGCTGGGTGCGGTGACGCCGCTCTTCGGCCAGAAACCGGATTACCCGCAGGGCGTTCCGACTGAAGTGTTCGATGGCATCAAGGCTGGCCTGCTGAAGGATCGCGCGCAGTTCATCGCCGACTTCAATACGCCGTTCTTCGGCATCAACAAGGGCCAGACCGTCTCCGCAGGCGTGTTGACCCAGACCCTGCAGATCGCCTTGTTGGCGTCGCTGAAGTCGACCGTGGATTGCGTCACTGCATTCTCTGAAACCGACTTCCGCCCGGACATGGCCAAGATCGACGTGCCGACCTTGGTCATCCACGGCGATGGCGACCAGATCGTTCCATTCGAAACCACCGGTAAAGTCGCCGCGGCCTCGATCAAGGGTGCCGAATTGAAAGTCTACAAGGATGCGCCACACGGGTTCGCCGTGACCCACGCGCAGCAGTTGAATGAAGACCTGCTGGCGTTCCTGAACCGCTGAAACACCTGAACCACCCTCTCCTTATTTTGGCCGGGCTTGCCCGTCATGCCAGTCAGTTAAGGGTGAGCACCGTACCTGTGGCGAGGGAGCTTGCTCCCGCTGGGTCGCGAAGCGGCCCCAGCTCTTTGTTTCAAAAGACTGGGACTGCTACGCAGTCCAGCGGGAGCAAGCTCCCTCGCCACAGGTACGGTGCTCACCCTTAACTGACTGGCATTAGTTGCCCGGCCTTTTTTTGCTCAGGAGAAACGCTGGCTCAAGACCAGGCGCCCTGGTCCAGCGATCAATACGCTGGTGAAAATGATCAACAGCAGCCAGCCGAACTGCCCTTCGAACAACGTCCACTCCGGGTGCACCACCACCATGGCGATCAACAGCACCGCCAGGATCGGCAGGCACGCCAGGCGCACCAACGCTCCGGCAATGATCAGCACCGGGCACAGCACTTCGGCGAATATTGCCAGCAGCAGCGTGACGTGGGCGCCCAAGTGAAACGGGTCCTCGATCAGTTTCAGTTGTTCGCTGTAATTCAATAACTTGGGCAAACCGTGTACCCACAGCAGGAACAGCGCCCCGCTGACCCGCAGAAACAACAGCCCCAAGTCCTGACTTTTCGATTCGTTCATACGTGCTCTCGGTGGGTGGACACAAACATCGATTGTGTCGACCAAACCCTCCGCCTGCTTGCAAGCCTGTGCTGACCTCAGCCCCCGGTGCCGGCAAAGGCGGCGACGATTTCGTCGATCACCACGCGCACGCGTGCCGTGTGGCGCAGGTCGGCGTGGGTCACCAGCCACACGTCATACGGCAAGGGCCGCGTGCGCTCGGGCCACAGGCGCACCAGCCCGTCGCGCTCGCCGGTGTACACCGGGATCTCGCCGATGCCGATGCCGGCAGCGATGGAGCGGCGCACCAGCAGGCTGGAACTCAAGGCCGCGACGATACGCCCGCGCCCCAGGGGTTCAGAGACCAAGGCCATGTCCTTCTGGCTTTGCAGGTAGGGCTGGTAGACGACCAAGTCATGCCCGTCGAACAGGCTGCCGGGCTCGGGCACGCCGTGGCGGTCGATGTAGCCCTGGGAGGCAAACAGCCCGACCGACCAACGGGCGATGCGCCGTGCGATCAGGTCGGGGTTATCGGGGCGGGTGTTGCGCACGGCGATATCGGCTTCACGCTTGGCCAGGCTGAGGATCTGCGTAGAAGCGTCCAACTGCACGCGCACGTCGGGGTGTTTGGCGTGCAGGCAGGCAATGGCCGGGATCAGGAAATCGATGGCCAGGGAGTCGGTGGTGCTGACCCGCACGGTGCCGGTCAAGCGCTCGTCCAGGCCTTGGATCTGGCGCTCAAGGTCGAGGGCCGAGCGCTCCATTTTCTCCACCGAGAGCAAGGCTGCCTCGCCTACCGCCGTGAGCGCATACCCCTCGGACGTGCGCAGGAACAAGGTGGCGCTCAGGGACTTTTCCAAGGCGTTGACCCGCCGGCCCACCGTGGCCTGATCCACGCCCAGCACCCTTGCGGCACCGCGCAGCGTGGATTCGCGGCAGACCGCCAGGAACACTCGCGCATCATCCCAATTCATACTTGCCCCTTGTGATGCATATATGCATCGCTATGCTGTTTAATCGCAGCATTATTGCATCAACAAACCTGGATATGCTGGGCGCCAGAGAAAAATACCCAGGACCGCCATCATGCTCGACACCCCCACTCCACCTCGCCGCTCAGTCTGGCTGCCGATCTTCGCCGGCCTCTGCGCCAGCCTGGTCAGCATCGGCCTGGCGCGGTTCGCCTATACGCCGTTGATCCCGACCTTGATCCAGGCGCAGTGGTTTTCCGCCAGCGACGTGGTCTACCTCGGTGCCGCCAACCTGGTGGGTTACCTGATCGGCGCGCTGATCGGTCGGCCCATCGCCCAGCGCACCTCCAACAAGACCGCCCTGCGCACCATGATGGTGGCGGTGACCTTGGCGTTCTTCGCCTGTGGCTTCCCGCTGTCGGTGGTGTGGTTCTTTGCCTGGCGCCTGCTCTCGGGCATTGCCGGGGGCGCGATCATGGTGCTGGTAGCAGCGACCGTGCTGCCCCATGTACCGGCGGCGCGTCGGGGCCTGGCCAGCGGCGCGATCTTCCTCGGCATCGGCCTGGGCATTGCCGGCTCCGGCACCCTCGTGCCGCCGCTGCTGAGCCTGGGGTTGCAGCAGACCTGGTTTGGCCTGGGCCTGTTGGCGCTGGTGTTGACGGCCGCCAGTTGGTTCGCCTGGCCCACCGGTACGCTGCAGGAAGCCGCGGCCCCTACGGACACCTCAGCGCGGACGCCGTCCGGCGTGTACCTGTTGTTTGCCCAGTACGCCTTCATGGCGGCGGGCCTGGTGCCGGCGATGGTGTTCCTGGTGGATTACGTGGCCCGTGGCCTGGGTGACGGCGCACACGTCGGCGCGATGATCTGGGTGATGTACGGCCTGGGCGCGATTGTGGGGCCGGTGACCTACGGTTTCCTCGCCGATAAACTCGGTGCACGCTTGAGTATCCGCGTGGTGCTGGTGGTGCAGGCGATTGCCGTCGGGTTGTTGCCATTCGCCGGCTCGTTCAGCGCCCTCGCGGTGCTGGCGGTGATCCTCGGCTCTTTCCCGCCGGGCATCGTGCCGCTGGCACTGGCGCGGGTGCATGAACTGCTGCCCAATCATCACCAGCAGCAAGTGGCCTGGAGCCGCGCTACTGTGTCCTTCGCGACGTTCCAGGCGCTGTCCGGGTTTGCCTACTCGGCGCTGTTCAACAGCAGCGGCGGCCAGCATGCGCTGTTGTTCATGATCGCCGCCGGGGCCATCGTGGTCGCGCTGGCCCTGGAACTGGGCATGATTATGCTGAACCGTCGACCGCTTGGTACGGTCCCAACCCATACGCTCATCGCTGCAGGTACTCTGAAATGACGCTTCCTCAAGAAATGACTCTGATCGAAATCACCACCCCCGGCGGGCCTGAAGTGCTGCAACCGCGCCGCGCCGAGGTGCCTGTCGCAGGCCCCGGCGAGATCCTGATCCGCGTGCATGCCGCCGGGGTCAACCGCCCTGACGCCCTGCAACGCGCCGGCAAGTACCCGATGAAACCCGGCTTCAGCCCGATCCCAGGGTTGGAGGTGGCCGGTGAAGTGGTGGCGTTGGGCGATGGCGTGAGCGAATACCAGTTGGGCGACAAGGTTTGCGCCCTGACCAATGGCGGCGGCTACGCGCAGTTCTGCAGCGTACCGGCCAGCCAGGCCTTGCCGATCCCCGAGGGCATGGACTGGATCCAAGCCGCCGCTGTGCCGGAAACCTTCTTCACCGTCTGGGCCAACCTGTTTGGCCTTGGCGATGCGCACACCGGTCAGCGCGTGCTGATCCATGGCGGCACCAGCGGTATCGGCACCACCGCGCTGATGCTGTGCCGCGAGTTCGGCATCCAGGCCTTCGCCACCGCCGGCAGCGCCGACAAATGCGCAGCCATTGCCACGCTGGGCGCTGAGCCGATCAATTACCGCGAGCAGGATTTTGCCGAGGTCATCGCCCAGAAGACCGATGACCAGGGCGTGAATGTCATCCTTGACATCATGGGCGCCTCCTACCTCAACAACAACCTCAAGGCCCTGGCCATGGACGGTCACCTGGTGATGCTGGGCTTTCTCGGCGGTGGCAAGGCCAATGATGTCGACCTGCTGAGCATTCTCGCCAAACGCGCGGTGATTACCGGGTCACTTCTGCGAGCACGCAGCAAAGACGAAAAAGCCGCCATCGCTGAACAGTTGCGCGAGTACATTTGGCCGGTGCTGGCCGCCGGGCGTTGCTTGCCGATCATTGACAAGGTGTACGCCTACACCGACGCGGCCCAGGCTCATGCGCGGATGGAGGGTGGGGATCATATTGGCAAGATTGTGTTGCGGGTGGAGTAATACAGGGAGCGGGCTTGTTCTGGTCAAGTTTTTCCGGACACCGACTACGGTAATTAAGCGGCCTGCTGCTCCATTGCTATTGGCGACAGGTAGTTGTTGTAGCTGTGGAGCCTGATTCGGTTGTATCGCATGAAGAAGCTG
>NZ_JAIOKW010000066.1:0-15374 GCF_020093335.1 Pseudomonas fluorescens group sp.
AAAAATCACTTCCGAACGCGATGAGCTGGGGAATGTTACCCGCTACGAATACGCCGACGGCTTGCACCTGATCAGCCGTCGCCTCAACGCCGATGGCAGCCAGGTCAACTACCGCTACGACAACGTGGGTTTGTTGCTGACCGAAATCGAAAACGAGGTTGGCGAGACCTACCGACTTCAGTACCACAGCAATGGCCTGATCCAGCAGGAAACCGGGTTTGACGGTCAGCGCACGGCCTACGTTTACGACCTCAACGGCAACCTTCAGGAAAAGACGGAACACGGCGATGACGGCAGTCAGTTGGTTACCCGCTACGAGCGAGACCACGCCGGTCGGCTCGTAAGAAAAACCCTGCCTGATGGAAACTCTGTCGACTATGCCTACGACCGCCAGGGCAATCTCCTCAGCGTTGACGACGGTAATTGGTTTTTAGCCTACGAATACGACGTCCAAAACCGCCTCACCGCCGAACACCAAGGCTGGGGAACCCTGCGCTACGGCTACGACGCCTGCGGCCAACTTACAAACCTGCGCCTGCCCGACAACAACCGCCTCACCTTCAACCACGACAAAGGCGGTCACCTTTCCACCGTTGAACTGAATGGCGCGGTTCTGACCTCGCACCAATTCAACGCTGGCCGCGAAGAACAACGTACCCAAGGCAAACTGCTCAGCACTTACCAACACGACCACCAAGGCCGCCTGTTCAACCAGAGCATCGGCGATGACGAAGGCCCGGTGTACCGCCGTCATTACGACTACGACAAATCCGACAACCTCACCCGCCTGCTCGACACTCGCAAAGGCGAGCACCGCTATCACTACGACCCACTAAACCGCCTCACCCGCGCCGACCACTCCCAAGGCGAGCAAGAACGCTTCGGCCACGACCCCGCCGGCAACCTGCTCATGCAAAACCGCCCCGGCCCCGACATCGTGGCGGGCAATCGCCTGATGATCCAAGGCGACCACCATTACGACTACGACGCCTTCGGCAACCTCATCCGCGAACGACGCGGTAAAGGTCATCAACTCGTCACCGAATACCGCTACGACTGCCAGCACCGCCTGATCGGCACCACCCAACCCGACGGCCAAACTGCCAGCTACCGCTACGACCCGTTTGGGCGGCGTATCAGCAAAACCGTTGATGGCCTTACGACCGAGTTCTTCTGGCAAGGCGACACACTCATCGCCGAGCACCACCAGGACCGTCACCGCAGCTATGTCTACGAACCCGAAACCTTCCGCCCGCTCGTCCTGCTGGAAGGCTTCGGCCCAAAGGAAACCAAGGCCTACTATTACCAACTCGACCACCTCGGCACCCCGCAGGAACTCACCGCCGCCGAAGGAGAAATCGTCTGGTCCGCGCACTACCGTGCGTACGGCGAAATCACCCGGCTCGACATCGGAAAAATCGACAACCCGCTGCGCTTCCAGGGCCAATACTTCGATCCAGAAAGCGGGCTGCACTACAACCGCCATCGCTACTACCATCCGGATATTGGTCGGTACCTGACACCGGATCCAGTGAAGCTGGCGGGTGGGATCAATGCGTACCAGTACGTGCCCAACCCTACGGGATGGATAGATCCTTTGGGGCTCAGCGCAAATTGCCCTGGTCCGATTAAGAAAAATCCTGCTTGCTCAACTCCTACTGAACCGGACGTTCCAGAAGTTTCTCGTAAGGGGGCTTTCAGGCAAGCTAAAAGGGATGCCCATATACCGATGAATCAAAGCCCAGATATTTCTATCCACCCTACAACAGGACGAGCGACACAGTACAAAACAGAACCAATGACCGATAAAAGTAATAAAAAAATACTCAATGACGCCGGCCAACCAATAGAGACCAGGGTATATCAATTTACAAGAGAAGATGGCTCACAAGTACTTATTCAGGATCACTCAGCAGGACACAAATTCGGCAGAGCAGATGGAGTTGGCGATCAAACAACACACTTCAATTTACGACCTATTGAACAACCCCGAAACGGCAAACTCAGCGATGCTGAAGCACATTATTTCTTCAGGAGAAAAAAATGAAATACTGGAACGAACTCGATAAGAATATATTTTTTGAGATGATTTTCAGCCAACCTGTCGAGATAGGTGAAATCACACTAACCTCTCTACAGATAGACAACGACCGCCCGAGCCTAGGAATTGGTTTCGACATATCTGAATTCCCAGATAGATTACCAAAGAAATGGGAAAATAGAGGCTACAACGCTTGTAGATTTGGCATTGACTGCTACGATATTAGGGATCTAAAAATACTAAATATACCGACTCATAAAAATCTCACTGTAAAAATAATAAAAGAACCTGACCACCTCCTATTCCAAGCCACCAACAAAGACGCTTTAGTCGAATTTAAAGCACAATCCATTTCACTTTGTGATCCAAACGTTTACATCAAAGGCAACGATGAGAATTTTTAAAATGCAGGCATCAACAAAAAAACAGACATACAGAAGAAACCAAAAAAATGAAGCACTGGAACGAACTAGATAACAGTACATTTCTCAGCAAGGTTTTCAGCCGTTCTGTCGAAATTGGAAAGATCGCCCTTTTTTCTTTAAGGATAGAAAATGATCAACCTTGTATTGGAATGGGTTTCGACATACCCGAATTCCCTGACAACCTACCAGAAAAATGGAAAAACAAAGGGTATAACATGTGCCGACTCGGGATAACCTGCAACAACATTAAAAACCTGAGAGTTCTTAACATCCCCGCACATGAGGTATTTACCGTAAAAATCAATAAAGAGACCGACTACTTTACTTTTGAAGCTATCAGCGACAATGCCTCTATAGAATTCGATGCCGAATTCATTTCACTTAGCGATCCAAATGTTTACATTAACGGCCCAGATGACTATTACTTTAAATAAGCCCAAACAAACATCTCCTAAGATATACGCAAGCGCCCCAGATGAACCATCTTGAAAAGAGATGGAACGCTCATTCGAAACTTTAGATATCTGCGCTAAAAAACTGGAATCGGTCGAACTGGCGAACTTGGTTCACTCTCTGACGAAAAAGTTCTTCACGTCAGAAAGCGACGTACTCGACCCAGTCGAGCTGTACGAAAGAAGCACAGAACACAATCCTAATTTTTGGCAGGAAATACAGTACCGTATTAGCAAAGAAAATCTGGTTCTATTGGTATTCGACTCGGCGTACAGGGCGTGGCAAATCCATGATGCATGAGACATTGCAGCTGTTCTGGGTGAGATACGACCGGATACCCATTCTGGGTCACCGATAACAACCTCACGTTTTTGGTGCACTTGGACGACCATGACTGCGTTATTTGGGCATGACGTGACTTTCCACAAGATGCCTTCTATGCCCCCCATAGCCAACCCCAATTCGCCCCCCCACCCAACCCCACCTAAACTCTCTCCATGTTGTTTCAACGGACAGAGGATTCACCATCATGGGCAAACGTCATCCCAACCTCCCCGCCTGGCAATGGCGTAACTACCCGCAGAACCATCAGCACCCGACCAACCTGGCGTTGCACCTGATTGCCGTGCCGCTGTTTATCATCGGGTTTCTGTTGATCGTGTCCGGTGTGTTCAGCCTGAGCCTGGCCAGTTTTGCCATCGGGGTTGTCGGTATCCTGGCCGGCTTGGCGCTGCAGCGGCATGGCCATAGCCTGGAAGCCCAGGCCAGTGAGCCGTTCAGTGACCGTAATGATGCGGTACAACGCCTGGTGGTCGAGCAGTTCGTGACCTTTCCGCGTTTTGTGTTGAGCGGTGGCTGGTGGCGTGCCTGGCGGCAGCGCCACAGGCATTGAGGTCAGGCGAAGACCACCACGGTCTGGCGGCTGATGGCGATGAGTTCGCCGGTCGGGCTCCATAGCGCGGCGGCGGCATGGCCGTAGCCGTCGCGGGCGTGCTCGATGTTGACGTAGTACTGGCACCAGTCGAGAGTCGTGAGGTCTTGCAGGGGCTGGATGAATTCGATGGTCCACGTCAGGGTGCTGCCCGGTGCCGGTTTTTTGAGGTGCGGCAACAGTGCCGGGGGCCAGGCATCGACTAGGGCGAGTATATGTGCCTCGGTCAGTGGCTCTTCTTTCACATCTCCACGCAACCGCACCCAACCGCCCATATCGCGGGATTTGTTGCCGGTGAACGGCAAGCCGCCGACGCTCCAGCGCATTGCCAGGTGGCGCATGAATTCGGGGGTGACGCCCTTGATATAGGGCAGCTCCTGGCACTCATCCCAGTGTTTGAACACGGGTGGTGCTTGACTCTCAACCGCAATTTCCGACTCACGGGACGCGCCAAAACTGGCTTGTACCAACGTTGCCACTTCTCCGTTCTGCACCACGCGGCCGAGCAACTGGCTGACCGCTTTGCCTTCGCGTAACACTTCGACTTGATAACTGGCGCAAACGTCGGGCGCTACAGGGCCGACGAAGGTGATTGCCAGCGACCGCAGCGGGCGATCGGCCGGCACTTGGGCACGCAGGGCTTCGTATTGCAATGCGGCGACCAACCCACCAAAGGTCGCGCGACCCTGGGCCCATTCGGCGGGGATGGTGACATCCAGCGGGTTGCTACGGGCGGCATCGAGCAAATCACTAAAGCGCATAGCGGTCTCACATCAAGAGGAACAGATGAGCGATCTTAACCATCGAACCGGCCAGGTACAGCGCCTATTCCGGCCATAAGCCGGACCGGCTCAGAAACAATCGGCGCTGAGTTTGTCCAGCACCCGATCCGCCTGCCCTTCAGCCTTGGCCATGGTGCGATGCCACACCGCAACACAAGGTTGCAGATCCGCCTGATGCTCGGCTTGCGCCAACCATTGCCAGCAATCATGCCAATCCCCCAAGGCGCCTTGGGCCTTTTTCAGCCGCGACAGGGCGTTGGCAGGCAACTTGTCCAATTCGGGGTAAGCCTCAGCGGCGTAACGCACACGCTTGATCAACAACCGCAGGCGATGGCGATCATGGTCGGGGTCCTTCAACGCTTCATCAAGCTTCTGCCATTGCTTGGCCAAGCGTTTTTCGATGCGCGCACGCAAACCTTTGAGCAATTTCTGGTGTTCAGAGGCCCGGATAAAACGTGGGAAAGCGTCGAGGATCAGCAGCAAATGCGCGAGCTCCGGGCTCTGCGCCACTTGGCGATAAGCAGCGGGTTGCAGGCGCAGTCGCCGGTCGGCGGCCTCGTGATGACCCTGCTGGAGTAAATAAGCCGCCAGCACCTCGCGGTCGCGTAGCGGCGTCGTCAATTGGCCGACAGTACGGGCGGCCGATTCAAGCTGCTCAACCCCAGGCAACCCACGCAAGGGGCGCAACAAACTGCGCAAACGGCGCACGGTGGTGCGCAGGTCGTGCAGGGCTTCATCGTCGGTGACGGCGGCGAGGCGAGCCTGGCAGCTCAGTAACCCTACTTCCAGGCCAATGACCTGAGCGACTAACTGATCGACCAAAGCTGACATTCTGCCCTCGCTAGCTGATGAAATGTCCTACTCACAGCAGGTTAACGCCCTGCGCGAGACTCTCGGATATAGAACCGCGCTTTCTCGGCCTTGTTGGAGCAGCCTTCAAACGCCTCGAACTGTTGCTGGGTCTTGGCCCCTGTCAACAAAGACAAGGCTTTGGAATAGCTCACGGTCCCGGCAAAACCTTCCGCCTTGGCCAAGTCCAGCTCTTTCCAGGCGGCGTCCAGTTGCGAGCCGCAGCTGTCGCGATACGCGGTTTTCCCGGCGCAACCGGCAAGGGCCAACACGATCACAGGCACACACATCCAGGCTTTCATCGATGACACCTCAAAATAAAGAAAAAACAGTCGTACGCTGTAGACGTTGCCTACATGGAAAAGTGCCTGTCCTTAGCCTGAAATCGATAGTACCTATAGCAAAGCAGTACCGCAGCAATACCAGAGCATACCCGAGCACTGCGGCTATCCTGGAAAAATATTGCAGGCCCCGCGAAGATTGAAGCCGCCCCCTCAATGGGTGCATTGTGGGCACCTGCCTTGGGGAGGACATGGACCATGAATAAACGTGTTGCCTTGGTGCTGGGCTCCGGCGGGGCCCGGGGCTACGCGCATATCGGCGTGATCGAGGAAATCGAACGGCGTGGCTATGACATTGCCTGTATCGCCGGGTGTTCCATGGGGGCAGTCGTCGGCGGGATCTACGCCGCCGGCAAACTGGATGAATATCGGAACTGGATTGAAAGCCTCGACTACCTCGACGTGCTGCGCCTGGTCGACGTGAGTTTTCGCTTGGGGGCCATTCGTGGCGAGAAAGTCTTCGGGCAGATCCGCAAGATCGTCGGCGAGATCAATATCGAAGAGCTGCGCATCCCCTACACCGCCGTCGCCACCGACCTCACCAACCAGCAGGAGATCTGGTTCCAGGAAGGCTGCCTGCACCAGGCCATGCGCGCCTCGGCGGCGATTCCCAGCCTGTTTACTCCGGTGATGCAAGGCAATCGCATGCTGGTCGACGGCGGCTTGCTCAACCCTCTGCCCATCGTGCCGGTGGTGTCGAGCCACTGTGACTTGATCATCGCGGTCAACCTTAACGCCACCAACCAGAAGCACTACCAGTTGCCGGTGATCCAGCGCCCGCCAGCGTTCAAGAGTCGCTTCAACAACTTGGCGAAATCACTCGGTTCGCACTTGCCGTTTCGCCGCAAGCAGGCCGAACAACTGATGAAGCTGGAGCAGGAAGCATTGGAGGCCCAGGCGGCGGAGATCAACCCGTGGCTGGAGTCTGCCGAGCCCGAGTCCCAGCAACCCGCCGCCGCGCCGGAAAAGCCCGGCGCCCCCAAGTCGGCGACCGGTTCGTTCATCATCGATAACGTCGGCCCGGCGTCGCTGCTCGACCTGATCAACCAGAGTTTCGAGGTGATGCAGACGTCACTGGCGCAGTACAAGATTGCCGGTTATCCGCCGGATGTGTTGATTAACGTGCCAAAGCGCGTGTGTCGGTTTTTCGAGTTCTACAAGGCGCCGGAGTTGATCGCGCTGGGCCGGGAGATTGCCAGTGACACGTTGGATCGCTATGAGAGTGAGCAGCGCTGAGATCGTTGGTGATGCTGATGGCCCCATCGCAGGCAAGCACCAACGACCTACCCGCCTAACAACCGATACCCCACCCCCGCCTCAGTCACGATAAACCTTGGCTGGGTCGGGTCATCCGCCAGTTTCTGCCGCAGATGCCCCACCACAATGCGCAAGTAATGGCTGTCTTCGGTATGGGTCGGCCCCCAGATATCCTTGAGTAACTGTTGCTGGGTAATCACCCGCCCCGGATGCCGTGCCAGTTGCGCCAGCACCGCATATTCCTTGCGGGTCAACGCCACTTCCGCCCCGTCCAGCAGCACCCGGCGATAGGCCAGGTCCACCGTCAACGGGCCAAAACTCAAGGCCGCTTCCTGCGCTTCACCGGCCGGGGCCTGACGCAGCAACGCGCGCACACGGGCGAGAAACTCCTGGATGCCGAAGGGTTTGGTCACATAGTCATTGGCACCGCTGTCGAGGGCCTCGACCTTCTGCCCTTCGCTGGCCCGTACCGACAGCACCAGCACCGGCACCGTCGACCATTCGCGGAATTCGCGCAGCACCTGCTGGCCGTCCATGTCCGGCAGGCCAAGGTCGAGCACCAGCAAGTCCGGCTTGCTCAGCGCCGCCTGGGCCAGGCCTTCGGTGCCGGTGCCGGCCTCGATCACTTTGTAGCCCTGGGAGGCCAGGCTGATGCGCAGGAATTTGCGGATCTGCGGTTCGTCATCAATGACCAAAATCGTCGCGGTCTGGCTCATGGTGTCCAATCAAAATCCGTGGAGAAA
Source organism: Pseudomonas fluorescens group sp. (assembly GCF_020093335.1). NCBI lineage: Bacteria > Pseudomonadati > Pseudomonadota > Gammaproteobacteria > Pseudomonadales > Pseudomonadaceae > Pseudomonas > Pseudomonas fluorescens group sp. The sequence goes on from NZ_JAIOKW010000066.1 coordinate 7,823, forward strand.
GCAGGGTAGCTCATGCCTCGCGCTCCAGGCCAGGCTGTGTCGGCAAGGGCAGGAACAAGGTGATGCAGGTGCCGCGCCCGTCGATACCGTCGGCCACGCTGATATGCCCACCGTGAGCACCGACCATGCCTTGGCAGATCGCCAGGCCCAGGCCTGTGCCCTGCCCGCCTCGATCACCGCGAGCGGCGGTGTAGAACATGTCAAAGATCTTTGCGCGCTCGTCTTCGGGAATGCCGGGGCCCTCATCAGCCACGGCGAAAAACAGCTGGTTATCCAACACCCCGGCACTCAGTTGCAAGCGGCCTTGCGGCGGTGAAAAGCGTGCGGCGTTTTCCAGCACATTCACCAGGGCCTGCTCGATCAACGCGGCATGCACATACAACAACGGCAGCTCCGGCGGCACATCGGCACTCACCTGCAACGGCGCCAATACCGCCCGCAAACGACCGAGGGCGCTGCCGACGATATCGCCCGGCGAGACCCAATCCCGCGCCAGTTTCAATGCACCGTGGCCAAGGCGTGTCATGTCCAGCAAGTTCTGGATATAGCGATCCAGGCGCTCGGCCTCATCGCGGGTGCCCTCGAGCAATTCGCGGCGATCCTCCAGGGGAATGGCCTCACCGAGTGCCAGCAGGCTGTCGATGCTGCCGCGCATGGAGGTCAGCGGCGTGCGCAAATCATGGGACACCGAAGCCAGCAACGCACTGCGCAGTTGTTCGGTTTCGCCATGCAGCCGAGCGGACTCAAGCTCCTGGGCCAGTTGCGCCCGCGCCAGTGCCTGGGCCAGCGGTTGGCTCAAGGCGGTCAGCAAGCGACGGCGTTGACCGCTCAATTCCAGACCGGGCTTGGGACTGACCCCCAGCAACCCCAGCGGGCCCTCTTCGCCCGACAGCGGCCACCACCACCAACGCCCGAACGGCAACGTGCCGGTGCCCATACCCGCCGGTTGATCGTGCTGCCAGGCCCAGTCGGCGGCGGCGCGCTCGGCTTCGGTCAGCGTCAGCGGGCCCCCGGTCTCGATCGCCCAGCCGCCCTGGCCGTCGCGGTTGACCAGGCACAGGTCGAGGTCGCTCCAGCCTTCCAAATGATGCGCCGCCGCGCTGATCACTGCCTGGCGATCGGTAGCGGCGGTGAGTTTGCGTGACAGGTCCAGCAGTTCGCTGGTTTCTTCCTGGGTATCGCGCAGCGCCTGCAACTGGCGGCGTTGGCGCGCAGCCAGGTTGCCCGTCAGCGCCGCCATCAACAGAAAGAACAACAGGGTCAGCACGTCTTCTTCGCGCTGGATGGAGAAGGAAAAATTCGGTGGGATAAACAGGAAGTCGTAGGTCATGAACGACAACCCCGCACACACCAGCGACGGCCCCAGGCTGCTGCGCACCGCCACCAGCAATACCGCGGCCAGGAACACCAGCGAGATATTCGGCAACGGCAACACGCTGGACACCGCCCAAGCCACTGCCGCCGCAACCACCGTCGCCACGACCGCCAGCGCGTAATCGAACCACACCAGCCCGCGCACCTCCGGCAAACGGGGCGACGCGGGCATGTCGTCGCTGTCGAGGATGTTGATTTCCAGACCCCGCGCATGACGCAGCAAGCGCGCGGCCAGGCCACCCCCGAATAACCGACGCCGCCAACGCATCCGCGATTGCCCCACCAGCAACAAGCTGGCACGGCGTTCGGCGGCATGCTGGATCAGCGTCTTGGCCACCTCCCCCGCCCGCAGCAACACCACCTCACCGCCCAGGCGTTCGGCCAGTTGCTGGGCATTTTGCAGCCGTAGCCTCGACTGTTCATCCCGCGCCCGGCCGTTGTCGATATGCACCAGGCTCCACGGCAAATGGCGGCGCTGGGCAACGCGGCTGGCGTGCCGTACCAAGCGTTCGGCCTGCGCATCGCCATCCACCCCCACCAGCAAGCGCCCGCGCACTGCCGGCGCGGACTGGCCCAGTTGGCGATAACCCTGGGCCAGATCGTCATCGACGTGGGCGGCGGCGGTTTGCATCGCCAACTCGCGCAGGGCCATCAGGTTGGTCTGGGTGAAAAACGCATCGATGGCCGCGCGGGCCTGTTCCGGCACGTAGACCTTGCCATCGCGCAAGCGCTCCAGCAATTCGCGGGATGGCAGGTCGATCAGCAGCAGTTCGTCGGCCTCTTGCAGCACCCAGTCCGGCAAGGTTTCGCGCACCTGCACGCCGGTGATACCGCGCACTTGGTCGTTGAGGCTTTCCAAGTGCTGGACGTTGACCGTGGTAAACACGTTGATGCCGGCGGCAAGCAATTCCTGGATGTCTTGCCAGCGTTTTTCGTGGCGACTGCCGGGGGCGTTGCTGTGGGCCAGTTCGTCCACCAACACCAGCCTGGGCTTGGCGGCGAGCAGGCCGTCGAGGTCCATTTCTTCGAGCATCACGCCGCGGTATTCGCTGCGCAGCAAGGGTTGCTGTGGCAGGCCGCTGAGCAACGCTTCGGTCTCGGCGCGACCATGGGTTTCGACCACGCCGGCAACCAACCGCACGCCTTGGCGCAACTGCGTGTGCGCGGCCTGGAGCATCGCGTAGGTCTTGCCCACCCCCGGCGCAGCGCCGAGGAAAACTTTGAGCCGGCCACGGCCGTCCCGGGGCAGATCGGCTAACAGGGCGTCGGCGCGGCCGGAGTCGCTCATGCTCGGGTTCCTTCAGATGTTTATTGGTTGCACCTCAGGCCGCCATCGCGGGCAAGCCCACTCCCACACTTGGAATGCATTCCCCTGTGGGAGCTGGCTTGCCTGCGATGCCGGAGCCACTGTCTACAACTTTTCCAGGGCCATATTCAGCGCCAGCACATTCACCACCGGCGGGCCCACCAACGGGCTTTCGATGTGTTCATCCAGCAACCGCTGCAGGGTCGACACCGGCACATTCCGCGCCGCCGCCACCCGCGCCAGTTGATAGGCAATCGCCTGGGGTGGCAAGTGTGGATCAAGACCGCTGCCAGAGGTAGTCAGCGATACCAAGGGCACCGGCCCCTGGCTCGGCACTAACTGTTTGCTTGCGTCATCGAAGATACGCGTCGCCAGCGCCGGGTTGCTTGGGCCGAGGTTACTGGCGCTGCTGGAAACCGTCGCAAAAGCACCGGCAGACGGACGCGGGTGGAACCAGCCGTCGCCGGTAAAGTCCTGGGCGATCAGGCTGGAACCGCGCACTTTGCCGCTGGCGTCGCGTACCAGACTGCCATTGGCCTGGTCCGGGAAAGCCACTTGGGCGACGCCGGTCACCACCAATGGGTAGGCGACGCCAGTGATCAGGGTCATGAGCACCAGCAGGCTCAGGGCCGGGCGGACAATGTTGGACATATTCAAATCCTCAATTCAGTCGAGAAACCCCTGTGGCGAGGGAGCTAGCTCCCGTTCGGCTGCGTAGCAGCCGCAGAGCTTGGGACCGCTGCGCGGTCCAACGGGAGCAAGCTCCCTCGCCACACAAGAAGGGTTCGGTTACACCAGGTGCAGCGCAGTCAGCAGCATGTCGATCGCCTTGATGCCCACGAACGGCACCAGAATCCCGCCCAGCCCGTAGATCAACAGGTTGCGCCGCAGCAACGCCGCCGCACTCGCCGCCTGCACACGCACACCGCGCAGCGCCAACGGAATCAGCACCACAATGATCAAGGCGTTAAACACGATGGCGGAGAGAATCGCGCTCTGCGGGCTCTGCAAGTGCATCACGTTGAGCACGCCGAGTTGCGGGTAGATCGAGGCGAACAACGCCGGCAGGATCGCGAAGTACTTGGCCACGTCGTTGGCGATGGAGAAGGTGGTCAGCGCGCCACGGGTCACCAGCAATTCCTTGCCGATCTGCACCACGTCCAACAGCTTGGTCGGGTCGCTGTCGAGGTCGACCATGTTGGCGGCTTCGCGAGCGGCCTGAGTGCCGTCATTCATGGCCATGCCGACGTCCGCCTGGGCCAGCGCCGGGGCGTCATTGGCGCCGTCACCGCACATCGCCACCAGGCGACCGTCGTTCTGTTCATGGCGAATGCGCGCGAGTTTTTTCTCCGGCGTGGCTTCGGCCAGCACATCATCCACGCCCGCTTCGGCCGCAATCGCGGCAGCGGTCAGCGGGTTGTCGCCGGTGACCATTACGGTGCGGATGCCCAGTTTGCGCAGTTCAGCGAAACGCTCACGAATGCCGGGCTTGACCACGTCCTTCAGATGGATCGCGCCGAGCAACTTGCCATCGGCACACACCAGCAACGGGGTGCCGCCGCTTTGGGCGATCTTGTCGATTTCCCGCGACAGCGCGGGCTGCAGGTCGCGACGTTGTAGACCGATGAACGCCAACAGCGAATCCACCGCGCCTTTGCGAAATACGCGGCCCTGATAATCGACACCGGACAACCGCGTTTCGGCACTGAACGGCACGGCCGTCAGCTCGTCCGCAGTCGGCTCGGCCTGAGGGTGCAAGGCGCGCAGGTATTCGACGATGGACTTACCTTCCGCCGTGTCATCCGCCAGCGAGGCAAACAACGCGCCTTCGGCCACTTCCTTGCCACTGACGCCAGGCGCCGCGACCACCGCCGCGCAGCGACGGTTACCAAAGGTAATGGTGCCGGTCTTGTCCAGCAGCAACACATGCACGTCGCCCGCCGCTTCCACGGCACGCCCGGACTTGGCGATGACATTGAGGCGCACCAGACGGTCCATGCCGGCGATACCGATGGCCGACAACAAGCCGCCGATGGTGGTAGGAATCAGCGTCACCAGCAGTGCGACCAGGAACACCAGCGGCAAGCTGCCATTGGCGAAGTGGGCGAACGGTTGCAGGGTCACCACCACCAACAGGAAGATCAGGGTCAGGCCGATCAGCAGGATATCCAGCGCGACTTCGTTGGGGGTTTTCTGGCGTTTGGCGCCTTCCACCAAGGCGATCATGCGGTCGAGTGTGGACTCGCCGGGGTTGGCGGTGATGCGGATCAGCAGCCAATCCGAGACCAGGCGAGTGTTGCCGGTGACGGCCGAACGGTCGCCGCCGGACTCACGGATCACCGGTGCGGATTCCCCGGTGATCGCCGCTTCGTTGACCGCCGCAATACCTTCGATGACTTCGCCGTCCCCAGGGATCATTTCCCCGGCGGCGACGCGCACCACATCGCCTTTGCGCAGGCTGGTGGCCGGCACGACCTTGAAGCTGCCATCGGCTTCCTTGTGGCGTGCGCTCAGGCCTTCACTGCCGGCCTTGAGGCTGTCGGCACGCGCTTTGCCACGCCCTTCGGCCAAGGCTTCGGCGAAGTTGGCGAAGAGCACGGTGAACCACAACCACACGGCAATCTGCACCGCGACGAACGTCGGCACGGCGGTGTCAGGCACGAAGCACAGCACGGTGGTGAGGATGGCGGTCAGCTCGACCACCAGCATCACCGGCGAGCGTTGCAGTTGACGCGGGTCCAGCTTGACGAACGCCTGGACCAGCGCCGGGCGCCACAGGGCTGAAATGGCGGTTTTGGCGGGCTCCTGGGTTTTGACCGGGGCCGCGTTTTTTGCAGGCATATTCATTTTCATATCCCTTTACTAGAAGCCCATGCTCAAGTGTTCAGCGATGGGGCCTAACGCCAGCGTTGGCAGGAAAGTCAGGCCGCCCACCAGCAAAATGGTCACGGTCAACAGGGTCACGAACAGCGGGCCGTGGGTCGGGAAGCTGTTCTGGCCAATCGGTGCGGTCTTCTTCATCGCCAGGCTGCCGGCCAGGGCCAGTACCGGAAGGATGTAGCCGAAGCGGCCGATCAACATGCCCAGGCCCAGCATCAGGTTGTGGAACGGCGTGTTGGCGCTGAAACCGCCGAATGCCGAGCCGTTGTTAGCACTGGCCGAGGTGTAGGCGTAGAGCAACTGGCTGAAACCGTGGGGGCCAGGGTTACTGATGGCACCGGCCGGGCCGGGCAGGCTCGCGGCAATGGCGCCGAGCACCAGCACGCCAACCGGCATCACCAAGAGGGTCACGACCAGCAATTGCACTTCCTTGGCCTGCAGCTTTTTGCCCAGGTATTCCGGGGTGCGGCCGATCATCAGGCCGGCGAGGAACACCGCAATCAACACGTTGAGCAACATGCCGTACATGCCGGCGCCGACGCCGCCGAAGATCACTTCGCCGACCATCATGTTGACCAGCGCAACCATGCCGCTGAGGGGGTTGAGGCTGTCCTGCATGCCGTTGACCGAACCGTTGGACGCCGCCGTCGTCGTCACCGACCACAGCACCGTACCGGTGGTGCCGAAGCGTGCTTCCTTGCCTTCCAGCGGCGCGGCTTGCTCCACGGCCGGATTATTCAGGGTCGGATTGGGCTGGTATTCGGCCCACAACGAGGTCGCGCCGCCGATCAGGAACAGCGCGAGCATGCAGCCGAGGATCGCGCGGCTCTGACGCAGGTCTTTGACGTAGTGGCCGAAGGTGAACACCAGCGCCACCGGGATCAGGATGATGGCCGCCAACTCAAAGAGGTTGGCCCAGGCCGTCGGGTCTTCAAACGGGTGTGCCGAGTTGACACCGAAGAAGCCGCCGCCGTTGGTGCCCAATTGCTTGATCGCAATCTGGCTCGCCGCCGGGCCCAGAGGAATCACTTGATCCACGCCTTGCATTGTCACGGCGTCAACGTAGTGAGCGAAGGTCTGCGGCACGCCCTGCCACACCAGGAACAACGCCAGCACCAGGCACAACGGCAGCAGGCCGTAGAGCGTGGCGCGGGTCATATCGACCCAGAAGTTGCCCAGCGTCTTGGTGGATTTGCGACCGATCCCACGGCAAAGCGCGACCAAGACCGCCAGACCGGTCGCCGCGCTGACGAAGTTCTGCACCGTCAGGCCGGCCATCTGGCTGAGGTAACTCAGGGATGCCTCACCGCTGTAGGACTGCCAGTTGGTGTTGGTCATGAAACTGACCGCGGTGTTGAAGGCCAGGGTCCACTCCTGCCCCGGCAATTTCTGCGGGTTCAGTGGGAGGTAGTCCTGGAACAGCAGGATCGCGAACAACAGCAAAAAGCCCGCGAGGTTGAACGCGAGCAAGGCCAGCATGTATTTCTGCCAGCTTTGTTCTTGCTGCTCATCCACGCCCGACAGGCGATAACAGGCACGTTCCACCGGGCCCAATACCGGCGTGAGCCAGGTGCGCTGCCCCTCCATCACCTTGTAATAGAACCGCCCCAGGAACGGTGCCGGCACCAGTACCACGGCGAAGAAGGCGATGATCAGCCAATAGTCATAACTGTGCATAGCCCGCTCCTAGTTCCGATCCGCGCGTAACAGCGCAACCAGCAGATAAATGAACAGCGCCACGGCCAATAGCAGTGACACCCCGTCCAGAACGCTCATGGAAGTCTCTCCGTTTAGCGGCGAGTGCCGCGTGTAGGGCAATTGTCGGCAGGAGTGGTGTAAAGGAACGAGAGCGAGGGTGTGGGTGGGGCGTAAAGACGGCGTAAAGAGTGGGTTTATGCGCAGGTTACAGAGGGATTGGTGGTGATTGGGAGGGCCTCATCGGGGGCAAGCCCCCTCCCACACTTGGCCTGCGTACACCGGTCGAAATGTGGG
>NZ_JAIOKW010000067.1:0-14755 GCF_020093335.1 Pseudomonas fluorescens group sp.
GATTCGTTGTTCTATTCGTTCGTCAGTTCCAACCTGCAAGTGGCCTTGCACGCCCTCGAAACCAATGGCCGCACCCAAGTGCTTTCGGCGCCGTCGCTGGTGGTGATGAACAACCAACCGGCGCAGATTCAGGTGGGGGACAATATTCCCATCAGCCAGACCACGGTGAATACCGGCACCTCCGACACCACCTTGAGCAGCGTCGAGTATGTGCAGACTGGGGTGATCCTCGATGTGGTGCCGCGGATCAATCCGGGTGGCCTGGTGTACATGGATATTCAGCAGCAGGTCAGTGACGCGCAGGACCAGGCGTCTTCGAGTAATGACACGCAGAATAACCCGCGCATCTCCACGCGTTCGGTGTCGACCCAAGTGGCGGTGCAAAGCGGGCAGACGGTGCTGCTGGGGGGGTTGATCAAGCAGGACAACGCAGAGAGTGTCAGTGCGGTGCCTTACCTTGGGAGGATCCCGGGGTTGCGGTGGTTGTTTGGGAATACCAGTAAGTCCAAGGATCGGACGGAGTTGATTGTGTTGATTACGCCTAGGGTGATTACCAGCAGCAGCCAGGCGCGGCAGGTGACGGATGATTATCGGCAGCAGATGCAGTTGTTGAAGCCGGGGGGGTGAAAGGTTGTGTGCAGATCCGTTATTTGGGTAATGGCGGCTATGGGTTCCGCTCTTACAGCGGGTCACTTTTGGAAAAGAGCCCCAAAAGTAACCAAAAGGGCTCTTGCCCCAACACTCGGCACCTCGCTTAGGCTCGGTGTGCCCGTAATTCGCCAGTGATTTGGGGGGCCGCCGCCACGCGCCATCCATGGCGCGGGGCGGCTAAACCGGCATCCCTGCCGGTTTACCCCCCAAATCCCTGTCGAATTCCGGCCAGCGTGTTTGACGGGGCGCCTAAGATCAAGATCAAAAGCACAGCGGCCTGATAGCCGGCTTGAGTGGTGTAGAGCAAAGGCAAACGCGGCGGCCTTAAAGCCGACCGGAGTTGCGTCTGTCGATCGCGGTATAAATGTGGGAGGGGGCTTGCCCCCGATTGCAGTGTGACAGCCAAAGATGGATCAGCTGACACACCGCTATCGGGAGCAAGCTCCCTCCCACAGTTTGATCTCCATACATCAGGCAGATATCAGCCTGCTTTTGATCTGCTTTTGATTTTGATCTTAGGCGCCCCGTCAAACACGCTGGCCGAACGCAGGCTTGAATCCGTGGGTAACCCGGCAGGACGCCGGGTTAGCCGCCCCGCGCCATGGATGGCGCGTGGCGGCGGCCCACGGATTCAAGCCGGAGTGAGGGCACACCGAGCCTAGGCGAGGTGCCGAGTGTTGGGGCAAGAGCCTTTTGGTTACTTTTGGCTGGGCCGGCATTCCGGCTCCTTTCAAAAGTGACCCGCTGTAAAAGCGGAACCAATATCAGCCGTTACCCAAACAACGGATATGTACCCCGTCCACCCAACGACAATCTCAAAAAGACATTATTTATATGAATAAAAATGTTCATGAATAATGAAATTAGAGAATATTAGCTTATACCCAAATAGCATTATATTTTCAAAACCCATTCCGTTATGTTTGATCGCAACAGCCTACCCCTGACCTCGGATGGTACCCAGCGTAATCAAGATTCTGCGCGCCATAACCGGGCGACAAGCCCACGGCAGAATCGTTGGAAGGGAGCTCAACGTATGTTGCCAACTCAATCCCCACACTCGCCGCACACCTAGCCCTCAATCGCCGCAACACCCCTGAAAAAATCGAGCACCGCGCCCGCCCGCGTGCCTGCCCGACTTCGCGATTTGGACTGTCTGGAGTGGCTATGAAGCAAGTCTTACAACCGACCGCCGTACTGGCACTGGCCTTCCTGGCCAACACCGCCCAGGCCCAGGACGACAAAACCCTGTCCACCGTGGTGGTCACCGGTAACCGGGGCGCCGAACAACGTACCGTCACCAGCAGCCCGGTGCCGATCGATGTGGTCAGCGCCAAGCAACTGCAAAGCACCGGCAAGCCCGGCCTGATGGAAGCGTTGAGCGCGGTGATCCCGTCGCTGACCCTGCCGGAAAAAACCGGTTGGGACGCCAGCGGCATCGCCCGCGCGCCGAACCTGCGTGGCCTGAGCGCCGCCGAGGTGCTGGTGCTGGTCAACGGCAAGCGCCGTCACACCGCCGCCACCTTGAACATTAACGGTATCAACACCGGCGCGGCCCCGGCCGATCTGGACCTGATCCCCATCAGCGCCATCGATCATGTCGAAGTCCTGCGCGACGGCGCCGCCGCCCAATATGGCTCCGATGCCATCGCCGGGGTGATCAACGTCATCCTCAAGGCCGACACCAGCGGCACCTCGGTGACCAACGCCGGCCTGGGCTATGACGGCAAGAAACAGACCGTGCAACAAAGCCTCAACAAGGGCTTCGAAATCGGCAACGGCGGCATCGTGCAGCTGGCCCTGGACGCCCGCAGCCAGAATGATGACAACAAGGCCAGCGCCAACGGCTACACCTATGAGCAAGCCTACGGCCTGGCGGGCAAGTCCACGTACGGCGGCTATGGCACGCCCAAGACCAACCTGCTGACCCTGGGCTACAACGCCGAGCTGCCGATCGACGACAGCCTCAGCCTGTATTCCTTCACCACCTATTCGCGACGCAAAGCCGAGCAAGGCCAGAACTTCCGCCTGCCGACCATCACCAACACCATCACCACCGGGCCCAACGGCTACCCGTCGGGCTATACGCCTACCTGGTTTATCGACGAAGACGATTTCCAGGCTGCCTTCGGTGGCAAAGGCACCGTTGGCGAGTGGGACTGGGACCTGTCCACCACCTACGGGCGCAACGAGGCGGAGCAGGGCACCACCCACAACCAGAACCCGTCGCTGGGCGAGGCCACGCCGAATCACTTCACCTCCGGCACGTGGATTTCCACCGAGCTGACCACCAACCTCGACTTCAAGCGCGGCTTCGACATCGGTCTGCAAAAGCCGCTGGACCTGAGTTACGGCTTCGAGCATCGGCGCGACACCTATGAGGTGCAGGCCGGTGACTACGAGTCCTACGCCAACGGCGGCTACTGCGTGGCACCGGGCAATTGCGCGTCGTCCGGGGCGCAGGTCACCAACGGCATTTCGCCGGATGAAGAAAGCAGTGCCTCGCGCAACAGCCTCGCCGGTTACGTCGACGTGGGCTTCAACCCGGTGCCGGATTGGTACGTCGGCACCGCGTTCCGCTACGAGCACTACAACCAAGGCGTCGGCGCCACCCGGAGCGGCAAGCTGACCACCCGCTACGACTTCACCCCCGAATTTGCCGTGCGCGCCACCGTCAGCAACGGCTTCCGTGCACCGTCCCTGGCCAACAGCCTGTTCAGTGCGCGCTCCACCACCTATGGCGTGGTCGACGGTGTGTACCAGTCGATCAACTACGGCGTACTGCCGGTGGGCTCGGCGGCGGCCAGGGCTTTGGGGGCGGAGGACCTCAAGCCCGAGCGCTCGACCAACTTCAGCCTCGGTTTCACCCTCACGCCTACCGACCGCCTGAGTTTCACCGCCGATGCCTACGTGATCAACCTGCGCGATCGCATCACCCTCACCGGAACCTTGCTCGGTCCCGAGATCACCCAGGTGCTGCAGAACAACGGCGTCAACTCCACCTCGGGCGGCCAGTACTTCATCAATGGCGCCGACACTCGCACCAAAGGCCTGGACCTGGTCAGCAACTACAGTCAGGACCTCGGTCAGTACGGCTCGCTGAAGTGGACGGCGGCGTTCAATTGGAACCAGACCAAAATCCTCAACTACAAGGAGTCGACCAACATCCTTGGCACCTCCTATGAGTTGATGAACCGCGAGGCGCGCAACCTCATCACTGGCGTGCAGCCCAATACCAAGCTGATCCTGGGCGGCGACTGGAGCATCGACCGCTTCAACCTCAACCTGGCCCTGACCCGCTACGGGTCCTACAAGGAAGTGAATGCATCGGCCAATCGCGACCTCGACCGGGTCTACAGCGCCAAATGGATCACCGACCTCGACCTTGGCTACAACCTCACCAAAGACCTCAACGTGGCCATCGGTGCCAAGAACCTGTTCGACATCTACCCCAAGAAACAAGGCGTGCCCAGCAGCACCATGGTCAGCAGCTACGGCACCTATTCGCCCTACGGTTTTACCGGTGGGTACTACTACACCCGCTTGACCTATGCCTTCTAAGGCCGAGGAATACACCATGCCCATCGTCGCCAAATCCTATGACCTGATTGACTCACCCAGCCCGGTGCGCCAGGCCCGTGTCTCCACGCCGATCAAGGCCCTGCAAGTGGTGCCCGCGCGGCATCCCTGGCGCTGGGCCGGGTCGATCTTCGCCGCGCTGGTGCTGCTCGCCATCGTGCATTCCCTGGCCACCAACCCGCGCTGGGAGTGGGGCGTGTTCGGCCAGTGGTTCTTCTCCCCATCGGTGCTGCGCGGCTTGGGGCAGACGCTGTTGCTGACCCTGCTGAGCACTGTGTTCAGCATCATCCTCGGCACCGCGCTGGCATTGGCACGGCTGTCGGGCTCGCCGCTGCTGGCGGCGTTGGCCTGGGGCTATATCTGGTTCTTCCGCTCGATGCCGGCGCTGCTGGTGTTGATCATCCTCTACAACTTCGCCTACCTGTACGACCACATCGTGCTCGGCGTGCCGTTCACCGGCGTGGTGTTCGCCGAATGGTCGACGGTGGATGTGCTCAGCCAGTTCACCGTGGCGGTGTTGGGCTTGAGCCTGATGCAGGCGGCGTACGCGGCGGAGATCATTCGTGGCGGCCTGATCGGTGTCGATGCCGGCCAGCATGAAGCGGCGGCGGCCCTGGGGTTGCCGGCCTCGAGACGCATCTTCCGGATCATCCTGCCCCAGGCGCTGCGTTCGATCCTGCCGTCGGGGTTCAACGAAATCATCGGCCTGGTCAAGGGCACGTCCATCGTCTACGTGCTGGCGCTGCCTGAGCTGTTCTACACCGTGCAGGTCATCTACAACCGCACCCAGGCGGTGATCCCGCTGCTGATCGTCGCCACCGTCTGGTACCTGATCATCACCACCGTGCTCACCAGCGCGCAGTACTACGTCGAGCGCCATTTTGCGCGTGGCACCGCACGGGTGCTGCCGCCCACGCCGCTGCAACGCCTACGCGGTTGGTTGAAGGAGAAAACCCATGGGTGAAGCACGCGCCGGGCGCATTCAGATCCAGGGCGTGGGCAAGCGCTTTGGCAACCAGCAGGTGCTAAAGGATATCGACCTGACCATCGATCCAGGCAAGGTCACGGTGATCCTCGGGCCGTCCGGCTCGGGCAAGTCCACCTTGCTGCGCACCATCAACCATCTGGAGAAGATCGACAGCGGGCATATCACCATCGACGGTGAATACGTCGGCTACCGCCGCAAGGGTGACCTGCTGTACGAGCTCAAGGAGCGCGAAATCCTCAAGCGCCGTATCGACGTGGGTTTCGTGTTCCAGAACTTCAACCTGTTCCCGCACCTCACCGCCTGGGAAAACGTCGCCGAAGCACCGCTGGCCCACAAGCGCTGGAGCAAGGCCGACGCCCAGGCCAAGGCGCAAGAACTGCTGGCCAAGGTCGGCCTGGCGGACAAGGTCGATGCCTACCCGCGCCAGCTCTCCGGCGGCCAGCAACAGCGCGTTGCGATTGCCCGCGCCCTGGCGCTGGACCCGAAAGTGCTGCTGTTCGACGAGCCCACCTCGGCCCTCGACCCCGAACTGGTGGGCGAAGTCCTCGACGTGATCAAGGGCCTGACCCAACTGGGTGTGACCCTGGTGATTGTCACCCACGAGATCGGCTTTGCCCGCGAAGTGGCCGACCACGTGGTGTTCCTCTGCGACGGCCAGTTGATCGAAGAAGGCCCGCCTGAACAGATTTTCCGCCAACCCCGACATCCCCGCACCGTGGCCTTTCTCGGCAAGGTGCTTTAGTTAACGGAGTGACTGCCCATGTTTACCTCTACTGCTCGTATCGCGCTGTTGGCGATCGCCGTCGGCACCGCGCAAGCCGCGCTCGCCGTGCAACAGGTCGACCTCAGCCCCGACCGCCCGCGCATCCATGTGCCGCGTAACGAGGCGGCCATCGCGCAGATCCCGCCAGGCTTCAAGTTCGCCCAGCCGGGCAAGTTCACCGTGGCCGTGTCCGGCGTGGCGGGGCCACCGCTGGCGCTGCTGGCCAGCGACGACAAGACCACCATCGGCAGCGAGGCCGACACCGCGCAGCTGGTCGCCGACAGCCTCGGCCTGCAACTCAACGTGGTGCAGACCAGCTGGGAGGACTGGCCCCTGGGCGTCAGTTCGGGCAAGTACGACGCGGTGATCAGCAACGTCACCGTGACCGAGGCGCGCAAGAAGCGTTTTGACTTCGCCACCTACCGCCAGGATGTGCTCGGGTTTTATGTGAAGAGCACCAGCAAGATCAGCGAGATCAAGGAAGCGGCGGACATCGCCGGTCTGAAGATTATCGTGGGGTCCGGCACCAACCAGGAAAAAGTCCTGCTGGCGTGGAACGAGGCGAATGAAAAGGCCGGCCTCAAACCGGCGCTGCTGCAGTATTTCGACGACCAGGCCGCCGCGCAATTGGCGGTGCAGTCCGGTCGCAGCGATGCCCTGTTCGGTCCCAATTCGGTGTACGCCTATTCCGCCGCGATCACCGGCGGCATCAAGCGTGTCGGCACCGTCAACGGCGGCTGGCCGTTGCAGGCGGACATCGCCGTCACCACGCGCAAGGACAACGGCCTGGTCAAGCCGATCCACACCGCCCTGGAAGGTGCGATTGCCGGCGGCCAATACGAACAGGTGCTGCAACGCTGGGGCCTCGACGTAGAGCGTGTCGACAAATCGCTGATCAACCCACCGGGGCTGCCGGATTAAGGAGACATCGACATGGGACTGACACGACGTGAAGCGCTGTCGAGCATCGCTGCGGTAGGCGGCGAGCAGGCCGCCAAGGATGCGCTGGCGGCATTGGGCCTGGGGCCGTCGTCACACCGTCGCCCGCAACCGCTGAAACTCAAGAGCGGCCTGGGGCAGGGCACTCGCGTGCTGGTACTGGGGGCCGGAATCGCGGGGCTGGTGACGGCGCTGGAACTGACCCGCGCCGGGTTCGACGTGCACGTGCTGGAGGCCCGTGAGCGGGTGGGCGGCCGTACCTGGACGATCCGCAACGGCGACCGCGTGGACTACAAGGACGGCCGCATGCAAACCGCCGCATTCGACCCGGGGCATTACTTCAACGCGGGCCCGGCGCGGATTCCCAGCCAGCACCGCACGATCTTGGACTATTGCAGCGAACTGGGTGTGCCGCTGGAAGTGCTGGTCAACAGCAGCCATGGCGCCCAGGTGCGGCCGGATGTGCAAAAGCCGGCGTTCACCGTCGGCCAGGCGATCAACGATGCGCGGGGGCATGTGTCCGGCTTGCTGGCCAAAGCCGTGCAGCGCGATGCCCTCGACGATCTGTTGAGCGCTGAAGAACGCACGCGATTGTTGGCGTTTTTGCAGGTGTATGGCGACCTGTCACAAGCGTTGGCGTTCGACGGCACGCTTCGTTCGGGGCACCTGGAATCGCCTGCGCATCCCGGTGCCTTACCCGCCAGCCGCGGTCCGCTGAAGCTCGACCAATTGCTGCACCCGGAACTGTGGGGCGCGCTGCTGCACACCGAATTCCCGGAGTTCTCCGCCACCATGTTCCAACCGGTGGGGGGCATGGACCGCATCACCGATGCCTTCTACCAGCGCGTCAGAGGCCACGTGCAACTGGGCGCCCAGGTGCGGCGGATCCGCCAGTTGGAAGACGGCGTGGCGGTGACTTACCACGACACGCTCAGCGGTCGCGAACAGGTGGTCCGCGCCGATTACCTGATCTCGACGTTGCCACTACCGCTGCTGGCCAAGCTCGACACCGATTTCAGCGACCCGATCAAGGCCGCCTTGCTCAGCACCCGCAGCGACCAGGCGACCAAAGTCGCGTGGCAGTCGCCGCGCTTCTGGGAAACCGACTACCGCACCTACGGTGGCCTGTCGTGGATCGAACACCCGGCACGCCTGCTGTGGTACCCGAGCAACGACCTCAACACCCGCGAAGGCTTGCTGGTGGCGGGCTACGTGACCGGGGAGGGCGCCGATGTGTTTGGCGCGCAGCCGTTCGACAAGCAGTACGCCACCTCCAAGGAGGCCGTGGAACTGTTGCATCCGGGCTATTCAAAACACCTGCGCCACCCGCTGGCGGTGTCCTGGGAACAGATTCCCTACAGCGAAGGCCCTTGGCTGCAACGTGAACACTTTCCGGCCGACGCCAGCGCCTTGCTCGAAGCCGGGCATGGCCGGGTGTATTTCGCCGGCGACGGCCTGGTGCAAAGCGGCGTCGGTATCTGGCAGGAATCGGCGGCCAACTCGGCGCGCCATGTGGTCGGGCAACTGGCCGAACGGGTCACCCAACAAACACACCTTGCGGCACTTGCCGCCTCGTAAGGAGCTTCATCATGAGCGACAGCATCCAACGCACCCGTGTCGGCGATTTCCCGATCTCGCAGACCGTCACTGTACCGGCTTCAGCCAGCCTGATCTTTGTCAGCGGCACCTTGCCTGACGTGCACGACGCGACCGCCCCGGCAGGCACGCCGGCGGCCTATGGCAATACCGAAGTGCAGACGGTCTCGGTCTTCAACAAGCTGCGCACGATCCTGCGCCAGCAAGACCTGGACCTGGGCGATATCGTGCAGTTGCGGGTGTTCCTGGTGGGCGCCGAAGAGACGGGTGGCAAGCTGGATTTCGCCGGCTTGCAGGCGGGCTACACCCAGTTCTTTGGCACGCCTGCGCAGCCGAATAAACCGGCGCGCACAGCGTTGCAAGTGGTGGCATTGCCATTGCCCGGTGCGTTGGTTGAAGTGGAGGCGATCGCTGCCAGAACAGTGTGATGCGCATGGGGGAGGTGCAGGCGAGCGGTTGACGGCCTCAGTCGACCGCTCAGCTCAACATCACCGACTTTTTGCAATCACACTGCTCATGTACTGATGTAAATCGCGAAAGTCGTTAACGCTCCACGCGTGCGGTGCCAGCTTTACACCATTCTCTCGCAACGTTCTTGGAATCAAGTCTCCATTGGGGCGCAGTATTACCGAAGACACAATGACGCCTGGGTAATCATGCAGGCGTTGTTTGAACGTAGCCGTTGTCAGGTCGGGTGTAGGCGGGGTGCTTTTGTTGGCCAGGGGCCCCGTTCCTTTGATATCGGCGCCGTGGCATAGCGCGCAGCGCTGTGAGTAGAGCGTTTTCCCGTTGACGTTATCCGCGAAGCAGAGTGATGTTTGAGTCAGCGATAAAATGCCCAGTGTCGCGATGACTGATATTTTCATTGTTATACGTCCTTGTCATAACGGCTTTGTTTCATCTCAACCGTTTGATTTTGCTGAGTAAATTACTATCTGGCTGATGGTAAAGCCGCCATTCTCCTGCGGGACATCCTTGCGCGCAAGGGCGCCCGCTCTCCCTGTGCGTTGCCTAAGGTTATGCATTTTTTTCGAGAAAACTCCTACATGATGGTGGGATTTTTCATTCTTTATACTCGTCTTTTTCCTCCTAGGATGTGGCGCGATCGCTTGAACGCAAGCGAGACGGCGAGGGCTGTTTCTACCCGTCCCGTAGCCATCAGTAAATGCTTAGGAGTCAACACATGAAAATGACCAACGTGAGCAAACGCCTGTGCCGCTCGGCCTTGGTTGTGATCGTCACAGGTGCATTGGCAGGTTGTGCCGCGACGCCGCTGCCGGCGACAAAAATCTCCATGGCCCGTGATTCGGTTGGGCGCGCCGTGTCGGCGCAGGCCACCCAATTCGCACCGCTGGAAATGAAAACGGCCCAGGACAAGCTGGCGCGCATGGAGCAAGCCATCGGTGAGAAAAATTATCTCCAGGTCGACGCCTTGGCCGAGCAGATCGAAGCCGATGCCAGCCTGGCCGAAGCCAAGGCCAATGCCGTGCGTAAACAACAGGTCTTGATGCAGGCGCGAGAGGGCATCCAGGTGCTCAAGCAGGAAATGCTCAACGCCCCCGCGACTACCCACTGAGGATCCTTCCATGCGTGCCACTTTAGTCATTCCTGTTCTTTCGGCCCTGGGCCTGGCGTTGGCCGGCTGCGCCACCCCGCCGGAAAACCCGCAACTCCTGCAAGCGCGCAGTCAATTCTCCAGCCTGCAGCAAAAGCCTGAGTCCAACACCCTGGCGGCGGTTGAAACGCGCATTGCGTCCAATGCTGTGGACCGTGCCAACCAACTCTCCCTGCACAACCGTACCGACCCACAGATCGACCAGCTCGCGTACTTGGCGACGCAGAAAATCGCCCTGGCCGAGCAGACCATCGTCAGTCGCAAAACCGACGCCCAGCTCGATAACATTGCGGTGGACCGCACCCAGGTACAGCTCGACGTGCGCACCGCGCAGCTCAAGGCATTACAGGCGATGAAAGCCCGGCCGACCGAGCGCGGCCAGGTCGTCACCTTTGGCGACGTGCTGTTCGACACCGGCAGGGCCGAGCTGAAACCGGGCAGCCAACGCGACTTCCAGGGGCTGGCGACCTTCCTGTTGCAGAACCCGGAGCGTCAGGTACGTGTAGAGGGCTTCACCGACAGCACCGGTGGCGATGCTTTCAACCAGAGCTTGTCCGAGCGACGTGCGCAAGCGGTTGCCCGTGGTCTGCAACAGCTCGGCGTGGGGCCTCAGCGCATGGCGGTGATGGGTTACGGCAAGCAGTTTCCGGTCGCCGATAATGTGAGTGCGCAGTCGCGCCAATTGAATCGCCGGGTGGAAGTGATTGTGTCCAACGACGGTTCAGCGGTCAGCGCCCGGCGCTAAGCCGTGCCAGTGATTGTTATGCGAGTTATGCAGGTATGGGTTTTTTTAGATCAATATTTTTAATAATTAGCATAGATCTATAAAGCCTTTCACAAGCCCCGCCCACGGGCATTAAGGTCATCCTCCACAGGCCAGCACCGCTGCCATCCACGGAGGAATACTTTGATGCCCACCTTGCCTCGCCAACTCAAATTCGGCGCCATTCTCACCGGCGTCGGCACCGCACAAAACGAATGGCTGCACCCGCAAATCCCAGGCGATGCCAGTGTGGATATCGACTGGTACCGCGCCCAGGCACAACAGGCGGAAGCGGCCAAGTTCGACCTGGTGTTCATCGTCGACAGCCCCTACATCACACCGGACTCCGCGCCGCACTTCCTCAACCGCCTGGAACCGTTGACGCTGCTCTCGGCCATCGCCGGCGCCACGTCGAAAATCGGGCTGGTGGCGACCCTCACCACGTCCTATACCGAACCTTTCAACGTGGCGCGGCAGTTTGCGTCCCTGGACCATATCAGCGGTGGCCGCGCAGGTTGGAACGTGGTCACCACCGGCCTGGAAGGCGCGGCCGGCAACTTCGGCCGTGAGCAGCATATCGACCACACCGAACGCTATCGCCGGGCGGCCGAACACCTGGAGGTGGTGCAGGGGCTGTGGGACTCCTACGAAGACGATGCCTTTGTGCGTGACAAGCAAAACAAGGTGTTCCTCGACCCGCAACGCCAGCATCGCCTCGATCACCACGGTGAGTTTTTCTCCGTCACCGGGCCGCTGAACATCGCGCGTTCTGCCCAGGGCCAACCGGTGATTTTTCAGGCGGGGATTTCCGAATCCGGGCGTGGCCTGGCGGCCAACTATGCCGAGGGGATTTTTGCCGGTGTGGGCAATTTCGAAGACGCCCAGGCTTATTACAGCGACATCAAAAAACGCACCGCCGCCGCCGGGCGCAACCCCGATCATGTGACCATCCTGCCCGGCATTTCGCCGATCATTGCCGACACCAATGAGCAAGCCCAGGCCATCGACCGCGAGCGTAACGGCGAGCTGGACCTGAACAAGGCGCTGGTGCAATTGGGGCGGCCCTTCAACTACCACGACTTCAGCCAATACCCCCTGGACGAACCGTTCCCGGACCTGGGCGACCTGGGCAGCAACGGTTATCGCGGGCATGCCGAAAACATCAAGCAGGTTGCCCGTGACCAAGGGCTCACCTTACGTCAGGCGGCCTTGCGTTTTGCCAAACCGTTTTCCAGCTTCGTCGGCTCGCCCAAGACCGTGGCGGACGAGATTGAGCGCTGGTTTGTCGAGGGCGCGGTGGACGGGTTCAACATCCACGTGGGCGCGCCGGAGGACTTCGCGCGGTTTACTGATCAAGTGTTGCCGCTGTTGCGTGCGCGAGGGTTATTTCGCAGTGAGTACAGCCACAGCACGCTGCGCGGGCATTTGGGGTTGCCGGTGCCGGTGAATCGGCACACTGCGGCGCGGGCGGCAGCGGCGTAACGGGTCACCACCACTTCCAGCGACCTTGTTTTTTCAGGGTCGCGATGATGGCTTGGCGCTTGTGGCGGATTTCGACTGATTTTTGCCGAAGTTCGCGGCAGCGGTTGCAGTTGAGGATCAACAATCCGATCAATGGGCCGAGGATGGCCATCGAGTAGAGATACAGGTCGGGGCGGTAGGCGATCGTGGGAAGCGCTATCAGCAGGCAGATCAGGTATATCGCGACGTTCAGCCAGACCCAGTAGGTGCGGCCGTACAACACTTCGTATTTGGCAAGGGCAAACACTGCGCCAAGTCCTGCGGCGCCGAAAAGAGCGGTTTTGGCAGCAAAACCTACGGGGTACGTTGAGAGATAAGTGAGCATTGTCAGCGTTGCTGTCAATCCTAGTGAGGTACATGCGATAAGCATGTCTGCCCCGATTACAGGCATGTACCGCTTCAGAAGCTTCCAGGGATCTTCAATAAACACAGTTGAGTAGTATTGGTTTTTTATCTCCTCCTGGCCACTCACTGGCTGACCTCCTCGTAGATGCCTATCGCAATCGTGCTGATGTTTCCGTTAGTTGCACTGCTGGTGACGCTCAACGATGCAGCCAATACGTCGATTATGTGGGTAGCCGTCGCACGCTGCATATTCGTAGCGCTGATACGCTTGGGGGCTCTACCCATAGCTTTCTCCAACTTGAGCAGTTTGGACGTCAACCTAGGGTCTCGGATTCTAAGCATCTCGTCATTCAGTTTTGCCCTCTCTTGCCGCGTCAGGCCCTTGAGCACTAAGCGAAGGGGTTTTCCGGTTACTCGTGTGGTTGTACTGACTGCTTTCACTGTGACCAACATAGAAGTGGCAACGCCCAGTAAAGAAATGCCGTCCAACACTGCCGTCGCGTCCTGATACCAGGATTCACTATCTAAATAGTCATTGACCTGCGGGAACACCGCTTCTGATCCGGTTCGGATAACGCCAGCCATACACTGAACGGAACCCGCCACCGCTGCGGCCTTACCAATGAACGAAATCAACGCACTCGTACCTGCCGTAAACGGCATCAGCACAACCCCACTTGTAACCACTAGCCAACTCAGCAGCGCCCCCGCACACGTCACCGCCGTATTCACCGCCTCCGCCACTAACCTCGACTCCCGAGGCTCATGCTCCAGCATCCGCTTGAACTCCACCGGCCCCACGTACCGTGGCGCTTCACGCAGCACGACCTTGATCGGCTGTACGCTGCAGATCGCCTGGAACTCACGCAGCACCACGACATTGAACACCTCATCGATATACACCACCCCCGCGCCAATCAGCGCCGGGTCGCTGTCAATCACGGAAAACAATCGACGCAGGTCAATGCTGCCTTCAATGCGTTGGCGTGTGGTGCGGTGAGCCGAGGGGAATCCATCTTTAAGCAGCGAGGCCGTCATTCCTTAACTCCTGGGTATTCGCGGAGTCGAGAGGGTAAAGACGCAGCGAAGCAAATTAATGTCAGACGTTTCGCCTTTTGGAGACGGGCCCTTCCCGATCTTGCTTGACCACCTTGTGAGTACCGCCCCGATTCAGGAACAGTGCGCCCCGCGTCACTCACGGCGCACCACAGGACAGGGAGCCAACATGGCAGTCGATATGTTTTTGAAACTGGGCGATATCAAGGGTGAATCACGGGACCAGGCCCATCGCGACGAGATCGATATCACCGAGTGGGCCTGGGGGCTGTCGCAGACGGGATCGATGCACTCCGGTACGGGCGGCGGGGCAGGCAAGGCCGATTTCGCCAACCTGAACCTGACCAAACCGCTGGATAAATCCAGCCCCAACCTGATGATGGCCTGCGCCAGCGGTAAACATTACCCAGAAGCAAGACTGGTGGTGCGCAAAGCGGGAGGCACCAGCCCGGTGGAGTACCTGGTGATCACCTTGAAGGAAGTCATGGTGGTGTCCTACGGCACCGGTGCCGACAGTAAAGATGACCTGCTCTACGACCGTATCGCCTTGAATTTCGCCAGCGTCGACATCAGCTACCAGCCGCAGAAAGCCGATGGCGCCAAAGACGGCGGGCCGGTGAAATTCGGCTGGAACATCCGGCAAAACATCAAGGCGTAATACCTTGGAAGGCCATAGGCACCGAGTGGTGGGGCGTGCGTTTGGTTACTTTTGGCGCTTTCCAAAAGTGACCCGCCGTAAGGGCGGAGCCCATAGCCGCCGTTACCTAAACAATGGATATCTACTCAATCAGATCCAACATCCTGTAAATCACATAGCAGCAGTTGATACCCGTCACGAGGGCCCCACAAGAAATCATGTAGCCCCCCAGAACTCACTCACCAAACCCAATGATCGCCTTAGTCTCCAAATACTCCTCAAACCCCTGCACCCCATACTCC
>NZ_JAIOKW010000068.1:0-14263 GCF_020093335.1 Pseudomonas fluorescens group sp.
CTTCCTGAGTCGACCTCGTCCCCCCCAAATCCGGCGTAACCACCCCCTGCGCAATCACCCCCTCGATAGCCCGCAAAATCCCATCATGCGCCGCCCGATACCGCCCATCCCCATTCCCCAAAAAGTCCAACATCAACACCCCCGACCAAATCATCGCAATCGGGTTCGCAATATTCTGCCCATAAATATCCGGCGCCGACCCATGCACCGGCTCAAACAACGACGGAAACCGCCGCTCGGGATCCAGGTTCGCCGACGGCGCAATCCCAATGGTCCCCGCACACGCCGGCCCCAGGTCGGACAAAATGTCGCCAAACAGATTCGACGCCACCACCACGTCAAACCGGTCCGGCTGCAGCACAAACCGCGCGCACAGGATGTCGATGTGCTGCTTGTCCCACGCCACCTCCGGATAATTCGCCGCCATCAGCGCAGTACGCTCGTCCCAGTAAGGCATGCTGATGGAGATCCCGTTCGACTTGGTCGCCGCCGTCAGTTTTTTACGCGGGCGGGTCTGCGCCAGGTCAAAGGCGAACTTGAGGATGCGGTCAACCCCACGCCGGGTGAACACCGACTCCTGCAGCACAAACTCATACGCGGTGCCTTCGAACATCTTGCCGCCTACCGACGAGTACTCCCCCTCGGTATTCTCGCGGATCACCACAAAGTCGATGTCCCCCGGCTCGCGCCCGGCCAGCGGGCACGGTACGCCAGGGAACAAGCGCACCGGGCGGATGTTCACGTATTGGTCGAAGTCGCGGCGGAACTTGAGCAGCGAGCCCCACAGGGAAATATGGTCCGGGACTTTGTCTGGCCAGCCCACCGCGCCAAAGTAAATCGCGTCGAAGCCCTTAAGCTGTTCGAACCAGTCTTCGGGCATCATCTGCCCGTGTTCCAGGTAATAATCACAGTGGGCCCAGTCGAGCACTTCGATGCTCAGGTTCAGGTCCCAGATGTTGGCCGCCTGTTCCAGTACCCGTAGCCCTTCGGGCAATACTTCCTTGCCAATGCCATCGCCGGCAATCGCGGCGATTCTGAATGCCTTGCTCATCGATTCCGCCTCGCTCATTGTCAGTTCAAGCCGCCGATATGGAAGGCTTTGACTTCAAGGTACTCGTCCAGGCCGTACTTGCTGCCCTCGCGGCCCAGCCCGGATTGTTTGATGCCGCCAAACGGCGCGACTTCCATGGAGATGATCCCGGTGTTGAGCCCGACCATGCCGAATTCCAGCGCTTCGCCGAAGCGCCACGAGCGCTGCAGGTCCTGGGTGAAATAGTAGGCGCCCAGGCCGTACGGCGTGGCATTCGCCAGGGCGAGCGCCTCGGCCTCGTCGGTAAAGCGCATCAGCGGCGCCACCGGGCCGAAGGTTTCTTCATTGGCCAGCAACATCCCGACGTGGGTGTCGCCGAGCACCGTGGGTTGCACGAACTGGCTGTCGCCACTTGGGATCGCGCCGCACAGCAGCTGGGCGCCTTGGCTCAGGGCGTCGTCGATATGCCGCGCGACTTTGTTCACCGCCGCCGGGTTGATCAGCGGGCCGATGGTCACGCCGTCTTCCAGGCCGTTGCCGACCTTGAGCTTGCCCACCTCTTCCACCAGGCGCGCGGCGAAACGTGCGTAGATGCCGTCTTGCACCAGGATGCGGTTGGCGCACACGCAGGTTTGCCCGGCGTTGCGAAATTTACTCAGCATCACCCCAGCGATTGCCTGCTCAAGGTCGGCGTCGTCGAACACGATAAACGGCGCGTTGCCGCCCAATTCAAGGCTCAGGCGCTTGATGTGTTCGGCACTCTGGCGCATCAGCAGGCGGCCGACGGCAGTCGAGCCGGTGAAGGAAATCTTGCGCACCGCCGGGTTGCCCGTCAGCTCTTCGCCGATGCCCGCAGGCAAGCCGGTGATGACATTGAACACGCCCGCAGGAATGCCGACGCGCTCGGCCAGCACCGCCAGGGCCAGCGCTGACAGCGGCGTCAGGTCCGACGGTTTGACGATGATCGGGCACCCGGCGGCCAGCGCCGGCGCGCATTTGCGCGTGATCATCGCATTGGGGAAATTCCACGGGGTGATGGCGGCGCACACGCCCACGGGTTGCTTGAGGGTCAGCAGGCGCCTGTCGCCGCTGGGGGCCGGCATGGTTTCACCGTAGACCCGCCGCGCTTCCTCGGCGAACCATTTGACGAAACCGGCGCCGTAGCGCACTTCGCCACGGGCTTCGTTCAGCGGTTTGCCCTGCTCACAGGTCATGATCAGCGCCAGGTCGTCGAGGTTGTCGATCATCGCCTGGTACCAGCGTTCCAGCAGCGCCGCGCGTTCAGCCGCCGGGCGGGCGCGCCAGGCGGGCCAGGCACGCTCGGCGGCTTCGATGGCGCGGCGGGTGTCAACCGCGTCCATGGCCGGGACCTGGGCCAGCACGTGGCCGGTGGCAGGGTCGCGGATGTCCAGGGTGGCCGCGCTGTCGGCAGCGATCCATTGGCCATCTACGTAGGCGAGTTCAGCCAGCAGGCTGGGGTCTTGCAAGCGATTCTTGAGCATGGTCGAGTCCTGATCCGAGACACGCTCCAGTCTAGGGAGGTGCCACGGACGAGGATGCCGAAAGCGCGGTTAAAGCAGCGTGCCGTGCTGTAATTGGGCGCAGGACGGCAGGCTCTGCTAGGCCTTCAATGATCCGAGCAAACCTTGCAAAAAGCGCTCGCCCGCGTCCATCTGGCTGATCTCGATAAACTCGTCGGGTTTGTGCGCCTGCTCGATGGAACCCGGCCCGCAGACCACCACCGGCACGTCCAGGCGCTGCTTGAACAGGCCACCTTCGGTGCCGAACGACACCTTGGCGGTGCCGGTACCCGGCGCGGCGAATTGCTTGAGAAAGCGCACCGCTTCGACACTGGGGTGGGTGTCGAGGCCGGGGTAGACGTTGATGGTTTCGATCTCGATGGCCGCCGCGCTGGACAGCTTCTGCGCCTCGCGCACGATCACCTCGGCACGCTCGCGCATCTGGTCCAGGAATTGATCCAGATCGTCTGCCGGCAGGTTGCGCACTTCGAAATCCAGGCTGCACAGGTTAGGCACGATGTTCAGCGCCTTGCCGCCGACAATCTGCCCGACATGCACGGTGCTGTAGGGCACGTCGTAGTCGGAGTCCTGGGCGCCACGCGTCTGCAATTGCTGCTGGCTCTCACGCAGGGCGGCGATAAAGTCGCAGGCCACATGGATGGCGTTGACCGAACGCGGCGCCAACGACGAATGCGCTTCCTGGCCACGGCAGTAGGTGCGGTAAGACCCCTTGCCCTTGTGGCCGAGTACGAACTGCATGTTGGTCGGCTCGCCGATCACGCACAAAAACGGGCGCACCGGCGCCAGGTGCAAAACATCGAGCAGGCGCCGTACGCCGACGCAACCGATCTCCTCGTCATGGGACAGGGCCAATTGCAGCGGGCGGTTCAAGGTGTGGTCGGCGGCATCGAGCAGGGCGTCGATGGCCAGGGCGATGAAGCCCTTCATGTCGCAGCTGCCACGCCCGTAGATGCGCCCGTCCTGCACAGTGGCGGCGAAGGCGGGAAAGGTCCACGCCTGCCCCGCTGCCGGCACCACGTCGGTGTGCCCGGACAGCAACACGCCGGGCTGTTGCTTGGGCCCGGTGCTGGCGAACAGGTTGGCCTTCTTGCCGCTCTGGTCCTTGACGATCAAGGATTCGATGCCCTTGGTCAGCAACAGGTCGCGCACGTAGTCGATCAGGGCCAGGTTCGATTCCGACGACACCGTGTCGAAGGCCATCAGTTGTTTGAGAATCTCAAGAACACGCGGTTTCATCAGGCCTGGCTCCGTTGCTCGGCAGGTGGGGCGAACCGGGCAATGGAGAACGGCTCGATCGGGGTACTGGTGCTGCCGGTGGCGAGCAGCTCGGCCATCACATCGCCGACGCCCGGGCCGAGCTGGAAGCCGTGGCCGCAGAAGCCGAAGGCATAGAACAAGCCGTCGACGGTGCCGCTGGGGCCCATCACCGGCAGCGAATCCGGCAGGTAGCCTTCGATGCCGCTCCACACGCGGATGATGTTCAGGTTGCCGACGCCCGGCAGCAGTCGACGCATCTGGCTGACCTGGTTGAGGATGCTGCGCGGCTCCACGTAGGCGCGGCGGTTGAGCATGTCCGGCTTGCTGCGGTAACCGCCACCGATGACGATATTGCCCCGCGGAATCTGGCGGAAGTAGATCACTTCCTCGGGGATTTTGGTGTACACGCCGATCACCGTCGGCAGCGCGTAGGGCACCGGCTCAGTCACTGCCATCTGCGGGCCGTGGGTGTCGAGCGGCACCGGCTCGCCGAACTGCGCCGAAAGCTTCTGGCCCCAGGCGCCGGCGGTGATCAACAGTTGTGCGGCCTGGAACTGGCGACCGTCGGTGCTGGTGACGTGGAAGTCGGCACCGACCTTCTGCACCTCGGCGACTTCGGTGCGTTCTTCGATCTGCGCCCCCAGGCGCCGTGCGGCGCGGGCAAACGCCGGTGCGGCCAGACGCGGGTTGGCGTGGCCATCGTGGGGCGCATAGGAACCGCCCTTGACGTCCGGGCCGAGGAAGCCAAAGCGCTGATGCAGTTCGGCGCCGCGATAAATCTTCAGGTCCAGTTGCTCCGCTTCCGGCGCGGCCGCATAGGCCTCCAGCTCGGCGATTTCATCTTCGCGGTAACACACGCGCATATGCCCACTGGGGATGAACTCGAGGTCATCATCGATCAGTTCCGGCAGGCGCTTCCACAGCGCCCAGGAGCGGTTGGCCAAGGCCAACTGGCCGAGGAAGCGCCCCTGCCGACGCACATTGCCGAAGTTCACCCCGCTGGCGTACTGGCCGATCTGGTCGCGCTCGAGCAGGATCACCGACTGGCCGCGACGGCGCAGAAAAAACGCCGCCGCCGAGCCCATCACACCACCGCCAACAATCACCACATCGGCTTTTTGCACCTTCATGACGACACCTCCTCGGTGATCAGCATCGACAAGGGTTTGACCGGTGCCTGACCGCGCTGGCGACCGACTTCCTGCACCGGTACCCCGGCCTCGGCGGCAATCACTTCGGCCCCGGCCTGTGAACAATAACGCCCCTGGCAACGGCCCATGCCCACGCGGCTGAATGCCTTGGCGCGATTGACTTCACAGGCGCCCTTCTCGTTCACGGTGCGCCGCAGTTCGCCGGCGCTGATCATCTCGCAGCGGCACACGATGGCGCTGTCGGGCAACGCCTTGGCCTGCGCGCTGGGCCAGGGAAACGCCTGGGCCAGGCCGAGGCGAAACTGGTCCATCACGGCCAGGGCTTGCTTTTGTTCGTCACGCAGCCCGCTGTCGACCGGTTGCTGAAGATCGTCCAGCAGCGCCAGCGCCACCAGGCGCCCGGCATGCTCGGCGGCATCCGCACCGCGAATTTTCGCGCCGTCACCCGCCGCATACACCCCCTTCACCGAGGTGCGCCCGGCCTCGTCCGTGGCCAGCCACCATTGGCTGGAGGCCTGGTCAAAGGCCATGGCACAGCCGGCCAGGTCGCCCAATTGCGTCTCCGGGCGCAGGTGATACCCCAGCGCGACGGCATCGGCCTGCACCGTGACGGTCTGCCCGTTACCCGCGATGAAGCGCACGCCCCCCACGCCATTGGCGGCATCACCCATGACTTGCAGCGGCTTGATCCCCAGGTGCACCGCCACCTTGGCGCGGTACAGCTGCGCCAGCAGCTTGACCCCGGTAAACAGGACGGCCGGCCGCGCCAGCAGTTTCGGCAAGGCCTTGAGACGCAGGCTCAGGGGTGAGGTGTCGAGCACCGCCGCCACCTCGGCACCGGCTTTGACGTATTGGCTGGCCACCAGGTACAGCAACGGCCCGCTGCCCATGAACACCACGCGATGACCGATGGACACGGCCTGGTTTTTCAAGGCGATCTGCGCCCCGCCCAGGCTGTAAGTGCCCGCCAGTTGCCAGCCCTCGATGGGCATCAAGCGGTCGGTGGCGCCGGTGCACAGGATCAGCGCGTCGTAATCCACGGTGCAGTGGCGGCCTTGGCTCACGCAGCACAATTGCCCGGCCGTGAGGTTCCACACCAAGGTGTCGGGCCGGTAGTCGATGGCGTCGCGCAGGCGGTCGAAACTCTGGTGCAGGGCCTGGGCCTTGGCGGCTTCGCTGCCGTACAGCGTGGTGTAGTCGCGGGTAAAACCGTCTGGCTGACGGCGGTAGATCTGCCCGCCGTCGCGACGGTTTTCATCGATCAGGATCGGCTTAATTCCGGCCGCCACCAGGGTTTCGGCGCAGCGCACGCCGGCAGGTCCGGCGCCCACAATAACTACCCGTGCAGTGGCCATGTCGCCTCCGGTTGTGTGGTAACGATGTCCAGCCCATCACGGACTTCATTGGAGCAGGCGCGCAGGCGCTCGCCGCTGCGGGTCCATACCCAGCAGTCCTGGCACGCACCCATCAGGCAGAAACCGGCGCGGCGCCCGCTGTCGAATTCCGATTGGCGCAACGCGTTGCCCTGGGTCAGCAGCGCGACCATCAGGGTATCGCCCTGCAGGGCCTGGATGGGTGCGCCATCCACCGTCAGGCTGACCGTCGGCCGGCCCTGTTCGGCCAGCCTCACAAAACGCCCTTTCATGCATAGGCTCCCAAAGTGAGGGTAGTGACGCCCTGCTGGGTATTCAGCAACTGGGCGCTGTCGTGGTGGCAGAGGACCTCACTGCCGTTGTCCAGGGTGCGACGCCTCGGTGCGGTGCGATTGCACAGGCCATCGACGCGCACCGGGCAGCGATTGAGAAAGGTGCACAGTTCCGGCACGTTGGCCCGCTCGCCTATCGCCGGCAGCGTTTCGCACCTTGTGCCGCAGGTTTCCAGCCAGCCCTGGCGCAACTCGGGCACCGAGTGGATCAGCAGGTCGGTGTAGGGGTGGAACGGCGGTTCGGCAAACGACTGGCGGCTGCCGGCCTGCACTTTGTGGCCGCTGTACATCACCACAATGTCATCGCACAGCGCCCGCACGGTGGAGATGTCATGGCTGATAAACAGATAGGACACGCCCAGTTGCTGGCGCAGGTCGCGCAGCAGTTCGAGGATCGCCGCACCGACCACGGTGTCGAGGGCCGAGGTCACTTCATCGCACAGGATCAAGTCGGGCTTGGCCGCCAGCGCCCGTGCCAGGTTGACCCGCTGCTTTTGCCCGCCGGACAGTTCATTCGGGCGGCGTTCGGCCATGTCGCGCGGCAGGCGTACCAGGTCCAGCAACTCATCGATGCGCGCCTTCAACGCGGCGCCCTTGAGGCCGAAATACATCTTCAGCGGGCGGCTGAGGATGGTCGCCACGCTGTGCATGGGGTTGAGGGCGGTGTCAGCGTTCTGGAACACCATCTGGATCCGGCGAAATTGTTCCGGGGTGCGCTCGGACAGGCTGCCACCCAGGGCCTGGCCGTCGAACGTGAGACCGCCAAGGGCCGGGGTCAACAGCCCGGCCACCACGCGCGCCAGGGTCGACTTGCCGGAGCCCGACTCGCCGATCACCCCGATGGCCTGGCCACGGCGCACCGTGAGGTCGATGTCTTCCAGCACCCGGATCGACGGCATGCCGTGCATGTTTTTGTTGCCGTAACCGGCGGTGAGGCCGGTGATGGTCAGCAGCGGCACCTCTTCGGCAATCCCGCAGGGCGGGCGAATGGTGGTGTCCGGCCGTGCGGCCGCCAGCAGGCTGCGGGTGTATTCGTGGGCCGGAGCCTTGAGCAGCGGTGCCGTGGCGCTGTGCTCGAGAACCTGCCCGCCATTGAGCACCACAATCTGGTCGGCCATTTGCGCGACCACCGCCAGGTCATGGGAGACGTACACGGCCGTGGCGCCGCGCTCGCGTACCACACGCTTGAAGGCGCGCAGCACGTCGATCTGGGTGGTCACGTCCAACGCCGTGGTCGGCTCGTCAAGCACCACCAGCAGCGGGTCGCTGATCAGCGCCATCGCCGCCATTACCCGTTGCAGTTGCCCACCGGACACCTGGTGCGGGTAACGTCGCGCGATGCGTTCCGGGTCCGGCAGGGCCAGGTCGCGGAACAGCCCGATAGCCTTGGCATGCAATTCGGCGCGGGTGCCCAGGCCATGGATCAGGGCCCCCTCCACCACCTGGTCGATCAGTCGTTTGGCCGGGTTGAACGCCGCAGCCGCGCTTTGCGCGATATAAGACACACGGTTACCACGCAGGCCTTGCAGGTGTTTTTCGCTCAAGGCGAGCATGTCGTGCTCACCCACCTGCACCACACCGCCGGACAACCGACAGCCACGCCGTGCATACCCCAGTAATGCCAGGGCGATGGTGGTCTTGCCCGAGCCGGACTCACCGATCAGCGCCAGCACTTCACCTTTTTCCAGGGAAAAGCTCACGCCTTTGACGATTTCTACCTCGCCGTGCTCGCCACAGGCGACCACGCGCAGGTCTTCGACGCGAATCAATTCGGTCATTTCAATGGCCTCCCGTGCGTCGACTACGTCGGGACGACATATAGTCGATCAGCAGATTCACACCGATGGTCAGCGTGCCGATGGCCAGTGCCGGAATGATGATAGCCAGCGCGCCCTGGTTGAGGCCGCCGATGTTTTCCCGCACCAGCGAACCGAGGTCGGCGTCCGGCGGTTGCACGCCAAGGCCGAGAAAACTCATGCCGCTGAGCAACAAGACGATGTAGCCGAAACGCAGGCCCAGGTCGGTCAATACCGGGTTGAGCATGTTCGGCAGGATCTCCATGCACGCCACGTACAACCGGCGTTCGCCACGGGTACGCGCGACCTGCACGTATTCCAGGGCCTCGATGTTGACCGCCATGCTGCGGGCAACGCGGAACGAGCCAGGGATGTAGCTGATCACGGCGGTGCAGATCAGCAGGGTCACCGATGAACCAAAGGCCGAGACCATGATCAGCGCGAGCATTTTGCTCGGGATCGAGATGAACGCGTCCATGATGCGGCTGATGATTTCGTCCAGCCACTTGGGCGAGACCACCGACAGCAGCGCACACCCGGTGCCGAAGAAGCTGGCCAGCAACGCCGCTACCAGCGCCAGGCCGACGGTGAACCGCGCACCGACCAGCACGCGGCTGAGCATGTCACGGCCCAGGTAATCGGTGCCGAACGGGTGCGCAAGGCTGAAGCCTTCGAAGATGTTGTCGGACACCACTTCACCCACCGGGTGGGGGGCCAGCCAGGGGCCGAGCAGCGCCACCAGCAGCCAGGCGACGCAGACCGCGCCCCCCAACAGCCCCAGCCAGGACGGGCCGCTGGACACCTTGGCCAGGGCCAGGGCGGAAGACACAGGCTTGGACTTCGCAATGAGGTTGTTCATTGGTTTCTCAGCCTCGGGTTGGAGAGGATCGCGCACAGGTCGGCGAGCAGCACCAGGCCCAGGTAAGCCGCGCAGAACAACATGGTGCACGCCTGCACCAAGGCCATGTCACGGTTGGTCACGGCATCGACCATCAAGCTGGCGATGCCGGGGTAGTTGAAGATGGTTTCGACGATCACCACCCCGCCCAGCAGGTACGACAGGCTCAGGGCGATGGCGTTGGCGATCGGCCCGATCGCATTGGGCAAGGCGTGGCGCAGCACAATGCGGATCGGGCTCACGCCTTTGAGGCGGGCCATTTCCACATAGGGGCTGTCGAGTTGGTCGATCACCGCCGCGCGGGTCATGCGCGCCATTTGCGCGACGATCACGCAGCACAGCGTCATCACCGGCAAGGCGTAGGTGCGCATGAATTGCAGCGGTGAGGTGATGTCACTGGCGTACGACAGCGCCGACAGCCAACCAAGGTTGACCGCGAAAATCAGCACGGCCAGGGTCGCCACCAGAAACTCCGGCACGGCGACCATCGCCAAGGTGACAAAGCTCAGGCAACTGTCGATACGCCCGCCCCGGCCCATCGCCGAGCCGATGCCGAGTATCAGCGCCACCGGCACCGAGACCAGCGCCGTAGCGCCCGCCAGCATCAGGGTGTTGGGCACCCGGCCGGCCATCAGTTCACCCACCGGCATGGCGTTGGAGACCGACACGCCCATGTCGCCGGTGAGCAGGCTCATCAGCCAGTGCAGGTAACGCAGCACACCGGGTTGGTCCAACCCCAGTTTCAGGCGCAGTGCCGCCACCTGTTCAGGGGTCGCGAACTGGCCGAGGGATTGTTGCGCCGCATCCCCCGGCAGCACGGCCGTGATCGCGAACACGACCATGGACACGATCAACAAGGTCACGACACCGGCGCCGAGGCGCCGGCCGATCAACCACAGTGTATTGCTATTCATCGCACTGCCCTCCTCACGCGTCCAACCACACCTGCTCGGCGAACATGTAGCCCATGAAACCGCCCAGCGGGTTACTGCCATAGCCCTTGATGCGCTGGTCTACACCGTCGATGTTGCTGATGAACACCGGCACGCCGATCCCGCAATGGTCGTGGACCAGGGTCTGCATGTCGCCATACATCTTGGCGCGCTTGGCGTCGTCGGTTTCGCCACGGGCCAGCATCAGCAGTTGGTCAAACTGGTCGTTCTGCCAGCCAGACTCGTTCCAGGGCGCCTTGGACTGGAAGAACTGCGAGAACATCACGTCGGCATTCGGCCGTGGGTTGATGTTGCCGAAGCTCAACGGGTGCTTCATCCAGTGGTTGGACCAGTAGCCGTCGCTGGGCAGGCGGTTCACGTCGAGCTTGAGCCCGGCCTGTTTCGCCGATTGCTGCAGCAGCACGGCGATGTCCACCGAACCGGTGGCGGCCGGCGAGGCCATGACGGGCATGGTGATGCTTTCCATGCCGGCCTTCTTCAGCAGGAACTTGGCTTTTTCCGGGTCGTAGACCGTCTGCGGCAAGTCGGTGTTGAAGTAGCGCGAACCCGGTGCAATCGGGTGATCGTTACCGACCACGGCAAAGCCACGGAACACCGCGGACTTGACCTGCTCACGGTCCAGCAACAGTTTCATCGCCTGGGTGAACTCAGGGCTTTTGCCGGGCAGTTGGTCCTGACGGATGATCAAGTCAGTGTAGTTGCCCGACGGTGCATCCACGACCCGGTGTTTGGCGCTGGCGGCGATGCGCGTAGTGGAGCGTGGGTTGACCTCGTTGATCATGTGCACGTCGCCCGACAGCAGCGCGTTGACTCGCGAGGGCTCGTCGGCGATGGCGATGAATTCGATTTCGTCGAGGTACGGCAGGCCCGGTTTCCAGTAATTCTTGTTGCGCACCGCAATCGAACGCACGCCTGGCTTGAACTCGCCCACGGTGAACGGTCCGGTGCCGATGCCTTTACCGAAATCGGTGGTGCCTTCGGGCACGATCAGCAGGTGCGACACTGCCAGGATCGACGGCAGCTCGGCGTTGGGCGCGCTGAGGCGAATCTGTACTTCGTTCGGACCGCTGGCCTTGATCTCGGCGAACTGCTCCATCAGCGGCATGACTTTGGAGCCGGTGAGCGGGTCTTTGTGGCGGTTCAGCGAGAACACCACGTCGGCGGCGGTCAGGGCCTTGCCGTTGTGAAAGGTCACGTCTTTGCGCAGGGTGATGGTCCAGACGGTGGCGTCGGTATTGTCGATGCGCTCGGCCAGCTCCAGTTGCGGCACCAGGTGCTTATCGAAGCGGGTCAGGCCGTTGTAGAACATGTAGTGGCGGGCGTAGTCGGTGGACAGCGCGCCTTTGGCCGGGTCGAGTGTGTCGGCGGTGGAGCTGGACATGCCCGCCACGCGGATCTTGCCGCCTGGCTTGCCTTTGCCCTCGGCGGCCGCTTCATCGGCGAACAGCTTGCCGGCGGCGCCAAACAGGCTGCCCGCCCCGGCCGCTGCCACACCGGCCACCCCGAGCATTTGCAGGGCGTTGCGGCGCGACATGCCACGGTTGAGGCTTTCGAACACCCGCAGGCTGTCATGGCCGGAGATGAGCTCGGGTGTATTTTTGTTGTCAGTCATATCAAGGCTACCTGTCGATAATCGGAAGAATCGAGTGCTCACGGATGTCCGGAGCGTCCTGGAAACACAAACGACGGTGACGCAACAACGGCAACTCAGTGCAAATAATCCTGGAACCGGTAATACGCCCCCACGAACGGCAGGAACCAGGGTTTGCCGAAATGCCCGGGGATCGCCGGCCATTCCAGTTCGCGCCAAGGGTTGGCCGCCGCATTGCCCGCCATGACCTCAGCCATCACCTGGCCCATGTGCACCGACATCTGCACACCATGGCCGCTGTAGCCCATGGAGTGGAAAACGCCGCCATGCTGGCCGGCGCGCGGCAGGCGGTCGGACGTCATGTCCACCAGGCCGCCCCAGCAGTAGTCGATCTTCACGTGCGCCAACTGCGGGAACATGTTCAGCATCGCCGCCTGCAGCACCTTGCCGCTCTTGGCGTCGGAGACGCTGTCGGACATGGCAAACCGGGCACGCCCGCCAAACAGCAGACGGTTGTCCGGGGTCAGGCGAAAGTAGTTGCCGATCATGCGGCTGGTCACATAAGCCCGGTGCCGGGGTAGCAACTGGTCGATCAGCGCTTGGGGCAAGACTTCGGTGGCGATGACGAAACTGCCCACCGGCACAATCCGGCGGCGGTACCAGCCCAGGTCGCCATGCTGGCAAGCGCCGGTCGCCAGCAGGACTTGCCCGGCGTGCAGTGAGCCCTTGACGGTGTTGACCTGATAGCCACCGGCCTGGGCCTTCCAGTCCTTGACGGCGGTGTGCTCGTAAATCATCGCGCCACGCCGCGCCGCCGCTTCGGCCAGACCGACCCCAAAGCGGCCGACGTGCATCTGCACGCCGTTGCGTTGCAGCAAGCCGCCATGGAACTGCGCCGAGTTGACTTCCGCATGGGTCTGTTCGGCGCTGAGCAGCTCGACATCGGCATCCACCTCCTGGCGAATCAGCTCGCAGGTGCGGGCCAGGCCTTCGTAATGCATCGGCTTGGCCGCCAGCTTGAGCTTGCCGTTGCGCACCAAGTCACAGGCAATCCCTTCCAGCTCGACCAGCGAAACCACGCTCTGCACCGCGCTTTCATAGGCTTGGTAATAGGCACGCGCCTTGGCGGCACCGAGGCTGGCGTGCAGCCCGGCATAGTCCTGGGCCACCCCGGTGTTGCACTGCCCACCGTTACGCCCCGAGGCTTCACCGATCACACGGCCGGCGTCGAGCACCACCACACTCGCGCCTTTACGCGCCAACGCCCGCGCCGCCGCCAGGCCGGTGAACCCACCGCCGACCACAGCCACATCGACCTGCTTGGGCAAGCCGCCCAGCTGGGCACCGGTAAAAGCCGGTGCGGTGTCGAGCCAATAGGATTCACTGCCCATGTCTTACCCTCAAGGTGCGCGTTTACAGGCCGACCAACGCCGGCAACCCACCGATATCGGTGATCTGCTGGTAACCGTAGAAGGCATTGGCCGGGACTTCATGGCCACGGGCAACGAATGCCTTGTGCTTGATCTTCATGTCATGGGCCGACATCAGGTCATAACGGAAGCTGGACGACACATGCAAGATGTCTTCCGGGCCGCAGCCGAGGTTGTCGAGCATGAACTCAAAGGCCGCCAGGCGCGGCTTGTAGGCCTGGGCCTGTTCGGCGGTGAACACCTTATGGAACGGCGCGCCGAGCTTGTCGACGTTGGACATGATCTGACTGTCCATGGCATTGGAGAAGATCACCAGGGGAATCTTGTCGGCAATCTTCGACAGACCGGCCGGTACGTCCGCATGAGGGCCCCAGGTCGGTACGGCGTCGTAATACAGCTGGCCTTCTTCGCGATAATCGATACCCCAGCGCTTGCAGGTACGGGCCAGGGCGGTCTTGAGGATTTCGTCATACGGACGCCAGTCACCCATCACCTGGTCGAGGCGATAGGCTGAGAAGTCCTTGACGAACTGGTCCATCTGCTCGGGCTTGATGCGATCGGCGAACAGCTCGCGGGTCATGGTGCCCATATGGAAGTTGGTCAGCGTACCGTAGCAGTCGAACGTAATGAATTTGGGACGAAGAAAGCTCATTGAGTGCGGTCCTGAAGTCAGTTGAGTGTGGCAAGCGTTCGCTGCCCTGGCGGCGCGTCGGCCTCGTTGCAGCACAGGTTCATTACACCACTGTGAAATCAGCATATGCCGTCTAAAAAGACCTGTGCTCAATACAAACCACCGTTTTGGTGGCTGGGCTCAGCAGACTTTGCGGTGCGCGCCAGGCTTGGGCAGGGCCTTTGTTTGTGCGCTTTTAGGGGGCTTTTGGGGGGACTTTGTGGGGTGAGGGCTTAAGGAC
>NZ_JAIOKW010000069.1:0-12814 GCF_020093335.1 Pseudomonas fluorescens group sp.
CGGTAAGGCTGAGTTGCTGGTGGGGCCGGCGGGCTGGGAGTCGACTTACATCGGCCAGATCAAGGCCAAGGATTACGGGTTTGCCGATAAATTCGAG
Source organism: Pseudomonas fluorescens group sp. (assembly GCF_020093335.1). Classification (NCBI taxonomy): domain Bacteria; kingdom Pseudomonadati; phylum Pseudomonadota; class Gammaproteobacteria; order Pseudomonadales; family Pseudomonadaceae; genus Pseudomonas; species Pseudomonas fluorescens group sp. The sequence continues at coordinate 98 of NZ_JAIOKW010000069.1, forward strand.
TCGGTGTCCACCGAAGCCTCGGTGACCTACGCCAAACTCGCCTCGGCTTACAAGGCGCAACGTGGCGTGGTGTTCTATGCCTACACCCCGGACTGGATCTTTTCGGCCTTTGACCTGCGTCGCCTGGAAGAGCCGGCATTCGACGGTTACGCCCAGGACAACAAAAAAGATGACCCGCTTTACAAGGCTGATGGTTGCTGGAAATTCATCAGTCCGACCGTCGACCCGGACTGGCTGAACAAGAGTCAGATCACCTGCGCCTTCCCGGATGCCAAGGTACATATCCTGGCGTCCGCTGCCTTGCAGAAACGCGCACCGAAAATTGCCGAGTTCCTGCGTAATGTCGCGATCGAACCTGCGCAACTCAATGAGCTGATCCTGAAGATCGAAAAGGAAAAACAGCCAGCGGACGTCGTGGCCAAGGCGTGGGTACAGGTGAACAGTGCCACGGTTGATCAATGGCTCGCCGCCTCGGCGCCGAAAGTGAGCGCGATCCAATGAGCCAGGCGTCCTTGCGTTTGCTCGATGGTGGCATGGGCCGCGAATTGCAGCGTATCGGGGCACCGTTTCGCCAGCCGGAATGGTCGGCCCTCGCGTTGATCGAGGCGCCTGACTATGTGCTGCAGGCTCATCAGGCATTTATTGAGGCCGGTGCGCGAATCATCACCACTAACAGCTACGCGGTGGTGCCGTTTCACATCGGTGATGAGCGCTTTGCCGAGCAGGGCCGTGCGCTGGCCGAGCGGGCCGGACGCCTGGCTCGTCAGGCGGCGGCCGGCAGCACCGAACCGGTCATGGTGGCCGGATCGTTGCCGCCGGCGCTAGGGTCTTATCGACCTGACTTGTTTGATCATCAACGTTCGGTCGTGATCCATCGCGAGCTCATCGCCGGATTGCAGGCGCACGTTGATGTGTGGCTGGCGGAAACCCAGAGTTCCATCGCTGAAGTCCGGGCAGTCGTCGAGGCGCTTGGCGCAGAATCGAAACCGCTTTGGCTGTCGTTCACGCTGCTTGATGAAGCCGGCGAGCCACCGCGATTGCGTTCCTCGGAGTCAGTCGCCCAGGCGGTACACGTAGCGGTCGAATTGGGGGCGAGGGCGGTGCTGTTCAATTGCAGCCAGCCGGAAGTCATGGCAGCGGCGCTGGCGGTGGCCGGGGATGTCCTTCTGCGCCTCGATCAAAGCATCGAGCTGGGGGTTTACGCAAACGCGTTTCCGCCTGTCAGCACAGAGGCAAAGGCCAACAGCACGCTGCTGGAGATTCGCCGCGATCTGGGCCCTGAATCCTACCTGCACTGGTCCAGAACCTGGGTAGCGGCGGGTGCCAGTATTGTCGGTGGATGCTGCGGTATCGGGCCTGAACATATTGCGCAGTTGCATGCGCATCTGCTGCCAAACGAAGTGGTTGTCAGCGCATGACTGATTTTCGCCAAGACGTGATTGTTGAGCAGGCGACGTTCGGTGCCGGCTGTTTTTGGAGGGCTGAAGCGGCATTCAGATCGTTGCCGGGCGTGCTCGACAGTCGGGTTGGTTTTGCGCGATCGGTCAGGGGCGAGTCTGAGTTGATCGAGGTGGTGCAAGTGGACTTTGATTCCAAAGTCATTTCCTACAGTCGCCTGATAGAGCACTTCTGGACGCTGCATGATCCGACCTCATTCGACCGTCAAGGCGCGGATGTCGGGGTCAAATACCGATCTGCACTGTTTTTTGGCACCGCCCAGCAAGCCCAGCTGGCACTGGTCGCCAAACAACGCCTGGATGCTTCGGGGCAATTAGGTAAACCGGTGGCCACCGTCATCGTGCCGTTGGGTGAGTTTCAACTGGCAGATGAAGACCAGCAACGTTACCTGGAAAAGCATGGTGCCAGCAGCTGCTCCATCTGAATAATCGCCATGCCAGGTTGTTGCTGATCAGCGCGCCTGGCTTCGCTCGTGGGTCTGGTCAGAGACCCTGACTGCTCCTGATTAATTGATAGGCTCGGCGCACCAGCGGATTTACGGTGTTGGGTCGAATCCACAAGTGATAGGTCACGTCCGGCAGCCGTGGCAATCCGTCCGTTTCACCCAGTACGCGCATGTCCGGCCCGAGCATTTCCATGCTACGGGCCGTGACACCCAACCCCGCACGCGTCGCAGCCTTGATGCCAATCAGATTCGAGGCCAGGTAGGCCTGGCGCCAGGGAATGTTTGCGCGTTCCAGGGCTTCCAGGGCGTAGCGACGATAAATACTCGGTTCATCCACCAGAATCAGCGGCAAGGGTTCGCTGGGGTTGTGCAGGTATTGCGCCGAGCAAATCCACCACACAGGCGAAGTACGCAAGGCGAAGCCTTCGAGGTTCGGGTCCTCCCGGGTGGAAATCACCATGTCGACTTTGCCGCGGTGCAGGTCCTCCATCAGGAACGGACTGCGACCGACATCGATTTCAAGCCGCAAGCGCGGCGCCGACCGGGCGATGTGGCTGAGGATTGGCGGCAGGATCGTGTCGGCGATGTCGTGGGGCGAACCGATGCGCAGCACGCCGCTCAGGCTGTTTTCACGCAGGGAGCTCAGGGCCTCGTCATTCATCGAGAGCATATGCCGGGCGTGGCGCAGCAACTGCAACCCGGCTTCAGTGAGTCGCTTCTGCCGCCCGTGCTTCTCGAACAGATTCACCCCGACCTGTTGCTCCAGGCGTTGCATGTGTTGGGTCACCGAAGATTGCGTGCGGTTCAGATGCGTGCCGGCTTCGGCAAAGCTGTGGTGGTCCACCACGGCAATGAAGGTGCGCAGTAATTCGAGGTCTAGCGTGGGCAGGGTCGACATGGCTGTTTCCAGGGCTGTTTTTTACATCACGACTTTAAACATAAACATAAATAAACGTTATGTGTTTTTTGGTGATGTTTTATCGATTTATTGGTGTCATTCAATATATACGGGGTTATCCAGGCTTTTGTCATTTGCGCGGGCTCATCAGGTTATAACGATATTAGATATTTGAATTTCCGTTAGAAGCACGCTTTACCTAGGATCCCACCACAACAGGTCGGGGGACGCCGATCATTCATTAGGGGGAAAAACCATGCTGTTCGAGCGCACACCTGTAAAACGTTTATTGCCTGCCATGCTGGGTGCCTTGATCTTGCTGGCGGCCAGCACCACCGCTGCCCAGGCGGATGCGACGCTGGACAAGATCGAGCAGCGTCACGTACTGGTGGTCGGTGTGCTGCTCTCGGGCGGTCCCTTTGGCGGGATCGATCCAGCGACCCAGAAACCCAGGGGGTTGAACGTCGAGCTGGCCCAGGAGCTGGGCCGGCAGCTAGGGGCCGAGGTGCAGCTGGTTCCCGTATTGCCTGCCAACCGCGTGCAGTTCCTGCAGCAGGGCAAAGTCGACCTGCTGATCGCCAACATGGAATGGACCCCGGAACGCGGCGAAATCCTCGGATTTGTGCCGACGCCGTTTTACCGGGTAGGCGGTACCGCCGCAGTGCTCAAGGACAGCAAGATCACTCGCTGGGAAGACCTGAAAGGGCAACCGGTTTGCACTTCGCAAGGCAGCAGCTATGTCAAGCCGCTCACGGAGCTGGGCGTTGAGTTGAAAGCGTTTAAGAGCTCGTCCGAATCCTTGCTGGCGTTACGCGGCAACAACTGCGTCGCGGCGGTGCACGACGCCACGCTGGTCAACCCGTTGATCGCCGACAGCGCCGAATGGCAAGGCTATCGCACCATCACCCCGGAACTGAACCCGGCGCCGTCGGTTATCTGGACCCGTCGCGGGGAAAGCGACACCCAGGCCAAGCTCGACCCGATCGTCAAGGAGCTGCACCGCAGCGGCTGGTTGATCGAAGCCCAGACCCGCAACCACATCACGCCGGCGTCACCGGCGCTGGTCGAACTGCAAAAGAAGTTCCAGGCCAACGGCGCCTGATTCACCTCATCGTATTCAACACGCCGCCGCATCGCGCGACGGCCGTTCAAGGTAGTCGCGCATGAATTGTCTTTTTTCCACCAAAGCCCTGGCATCGTTGTGCCTGGCAGGGGCACTCGCGTCAGGTGCGAGCCTGGCTCGGGCCGATGCCACGCTGGACAAGATCGAGCAACGCCACGTCATCAACATCGGGGTGATGCTCAGTGGTCCGCCGTTCGGCACCATCGATCCGAAGACCGGCGAACACCAGGGTTACAACGTCGAACTGGCCAAGGGCGTGGCCAAGGCGCTGGGCGTCGAGGCCAACACTGTCTCGGTGCTGGCGCCCAACCGCGTACAGTTCCTGCAGCAGGGCAAGGTCGACATCCTGATCGCCAACATGCAATTCACCGAAGAGCGCGGCGAGATTCTCGATTATGTGCCCACGCCTTATGAAGAGGTCGGCGGCGCAGCATTGATTCGCAAAGGCTCAGGTATCACCCAGTGGGCCGACCTCAAGGGCAAGCCGGTGTGTGTGTCCCAGGGTAGCAACTTCATCAAGCCGTTGCAGGAAACCTACGGTGCGCAGATCAAGGCGTTCCGCAGCCAGTCCGAATCGTTGTTGTCGCTGCGCGGCAATGGCTGCGTGGCAGCGGTGCATGTAAGCCCGACCATGCACGCCTTGTTGAGCGATGCCGAGTGGGCTGGTTATGAGATCCCGTTGCCAGGTGATCTGATCCCGTCCAACTCGGTGATCTGGTTGCGCAAAGGCGAGCACGATACTCAGGCGAAACTCGATGCGATCGTGCGCGACTGGCACCGCAGTGGCTGGCTGATCGAACTTGGCGAGCGTACGGGCATGGCGCCGTCCCAGGCTTTGCGTCACTTGCACGAGCAATATCGCAACGCCTCGCCGCTGGCGGTGCTCAAATGAGTCAGCAGTTGTTCACGGTCTTGCAGCAGTTGCTCGGCGCCAGTCATGTACAGAGCGGCGAAGAGGCCGCGCCGTACCTGACCGATAAACAGGGTCGCTACATCGGCCAGGTCATTGCCGCCGTACACCCGGCCAACACCGAGGAGGTCGCGGCGGTGGTCCGTGCCTGCGTGGCCGTTGACACCCCCGTGGTAGTGCAGGGCGGCAATACCGGGTTGATGGGCGGCGCAACGCCGGATGCCAGTGGCCGAGCCGTCTTGTTGTTGCTCGATCGCTTGAACCGGGTGCGGGCCGTGGACACCGACAACGACACCCTGACGGTTGAAGCGGGCTGCATCCTGCAGACCGTTCAGGACGTTGCACGCAGCGCCGGTCGCCTGTTTCCCCTGAGCCTGGGCGCCGAAGGCAGCTGCACGATTGGTGGCAATCTCGGCACCAATGCCGGCGGCACCGCCGTGCTGCGCTACGGCAATGCTCGCGAACTGACGCTGGGGCTGGAGGTGGTCACTGCCGAGGGTGAAATCTGGAACGGCCTGCGCGGTTTACGCAAGGACAATTCCGGCTACGACCTGCGCGACCTGTACATCGGCAGCGAAGGCACCCTCGGCATCATCACCGCGGCGACCCTGAAACTGTTTCCGTTGCCCAAGGCTCAAGTCACGGCGCTGCTGGCCTTCGACTCGCTGGCGCAGGCGGTGCGATGCCTGTCCCATGCCCGCGCCGGATTTGGCGCCGGACTCACCGCCTTCGAATTGCTCAGCGCCGATTGCCTGGCGCTGTTGCGCGAACAGTTTCCGGAGGGGCCACAACCGTTCGCGGGTGTCAGCCAACCCTGGTTCGCGCTTTTGGAACTGTCGGATAACCACAGCGAAAGTCACGCCCGCCAGGCCATTGAAACAGTGCTCGGCGAAGCGTTCGAACAGGATTTTCTGGTCAATGCGCTGATCGCTGAAAGCCTCCCACAAAGCGACGCACTGTGGCTTTTGCGAGAAAACATGAGCGAGGCGCAGAAACGTTCTGGTCGCAACATGAAGCATGACATTTCGGTGCCGATTTCCCGAGTCGTGGAGTTCGTCGCCGCCACGGATGCGCTGTTGCAGGTGCATTTTCCCGGTGTCCGTCACTACACGTTCGGCCACCTGGGCGATGGCAACCTGCACTACAACGTCGCGCATCCACTGGATTCGACGGTGGATGCGCACATGGCCAATTACGCGGCACTCAGTCTGCTGGTGCATGACAGTGCCCATGCCCACGGCGGTTCCATCAGTGCCGAACACGGTATCGGCCAGCGCAAAGTGGGCATGCTGGAACGCTTTAAAAGCTCGGTGGAGCTGGATCTGATGCGACGCATCAAGCATGCACTGGACCCGAAAAACCTGCTCAATCCGGGCAAAGTCGTGGAGGTGATCCAGCCATGACACTCAGTCTTTCCAAGCGCGTGCAACGCGTCTCTCTGTCGGCCAACGCGGCGGCCAAATCCCGCGCCACAGAGCTGCGGGACGCCGGCCACGACATTCTCGACCTGACTACCGGCGAGCCGGATTTCGATACCCCCGAACACATCAAGCGAGCCGCCTGTGCCGCCATCGCTGGCGGTGCTACGAAATACACGCCAACGCCCGGTGTGAAAGCCTTGCGCCTGGCTGTGCAGCGCAAGCTCCAGCGCGAGAACCGTCTGGATTATTCGCTGGCCTCCATCGTGATTGCCAACGGCGCCAAGCAGATCATCTTCAATGCCTTCGCCGCGACCCTCGATGACGGCGATGAAGTGCTGGTGCCGACACCGTACTGGCCGTCGTTTCCGGACAGCGTGCGTTTCAATGGCGGTGAACCGGTGTTCATCGCGTGCGGACTTGAGCAGGGCTGCAAGCTCACAGCCACGCAGCTTGAACAACACATCGGTGAGCGCACGCGCTGGCTGATCCTCAACGGTCCCGGCAACCCCAGCGGTGCGGTGTACAGCGCGGCCGAGTTGCAGGCCCTCGCCGAGGTGCTGCGCCGTCATCCTCAGGTGCTGGTGCTGTTGGACGAGCTCTACGAACACATCCGTTTTGACGGTCAGCCGGCGCAGAGTCTGCTGAATGTCGCGCCGGATCTGCATGCGCGTTGCCTGCTGGTTGGCGGTGTCTCCAAGACGTACGCCATGACCGGCTGGCGCATCGGTTTCGGCGCCGGGCCGCAGGTGCTCACGAACGCGATGGCCGTCGTGCAGTCGCAATCCACTTCTGGAGCCTCCTCGGTCGGGCAGGCCGCCGCGTTGGCAGCCTTTGAAGGCGGGCTGGATTTCTTGCCGGAGCAGGTCGCGGCTTATCAACTGAGGCGGGATTTGCTGGTGAGGACTTTGCGCGATGTCGATGGCCTCGAAGTGCTTGAGCCCCAGGGCGGTTTCTTCGTGTTCATCCGCTGCGCCGGTTTGCTGGGGCACTATCGTCCGGACGGCGCACGACTCGATAGCGACGCCGATGTGGTGGCGTATTTGCTGGAGCAGGGTGTGGCTGGCGTGGCGGGCAGTGCCTATGGCTTGTCGCCGTGGTTTCGCCTGTCCATTGCCACCGCGACCGACAGCGTCGTTGAAGCGGGACGCCGAATCGCCCGGGCCTGTGCGAATTTGCGGGGCGCAGCATGAGTCATTGGCTGGAACTTTTCGTCAACTGGACCGCGGGATTTGGCCTGAACTACAGCTTTCTGTTGGATGCCTACCAGCGCGGCAGCCTGGAGCAGGGAGCGCTGACCACGGTGTTGTTGTGCCTGTTCACCATTGTCGGCAGTTTGCTCGCCGGTGTCGGACTGGCGGCGATGCTGACCAGCGCAAGCCCGTGGCTGGCGAAACCTGCACGGGTTTTCGTCGAAGTCACGCGCAACACGCCGACATTGGTGCAGCTGTATTGCGCCTTCCTGGTGTTGAACATGTTGCTGACCCAGGCCGTCGGTGCCGCGAATCCGCTGACGCCATTCGCCTGGGTGGTGATCGTCATCTCGCTGCACAAGGGCGCCTTCCACGCCGAGGCCTTGCGCGCCGGTATCGAAGCCGTGCCGGCGGTGACACTCGAAGCGGCCAGTTCGCTGGCGTTCAGCCGCCGTCAGTTGTTGTGGAACGTGCAATTACCCCTGGCTCTGCGCTTTGCATTGCCATCGCTGATCAACAACCTGATCGACCTGGTGAAGATGACTGCCGTCGCCTCGGCGATTGCCGTCGGCGACATCACCTATGCGTCGATCATGATCTGGACCCAGAGCGATAACGTGCTGGAGTTGATGATCCTGATCCTGAGCTTTTTCGGTCTGCTGAGTTTTATCGTCAACTGTGTGGGGCGCTACCTCGAAGCGCGCCTGAGGATGCCCGGCTATGGCCATTGAATCGTCCGTCACCGCGCCGCAGGCCTGGCCGCGTCGGCATGTCGGCAAGGTGTTGCTGATCGGCGCCGTGCTCTGGCTGCTGTGGTTCACCCCGCACAGCCCGGTGTTGAAGGCGCTAATGCAATGGTCTCCGGCCCTGGCCGCGGGCTTTGGCCAGAACATTCTGATCAGTCTTGTCGCCATCGCCCTGGGATCGGTACTGGGGTTGCTGGTGGGTGCTTTGGCGTTGTCACCCTTGCGTGTGCTGCGTTTGCCGGCACGGATCTGGGTGCAGATTTTTCGCAACGCGCCGTGGCTGGTATTGATCTATTTCACCACCTATGTGTTCCCGTTCGAGATCCACGTCGGCAGCGCCTACATCTCGTTCCCGGACTGGGTCAAGGTGACGATTGGCCTGGCGTTGCCGGCCAGTGCCAATGTCGCGGAAATCTTCCGCGGCGCCATCGCCTCGATCCCGAGCACGCAATGGGAAGCGGCCCGTTCGCTGGCCTTTACCCGTGGCCAGATTTTCCGCTCGATCATCCTGCCGCAGTGCTTTAAACGGATGTTGCCGCCGTGGATGAACCTGTATGCGGTGATCACCATGGGCACTGCGCTGGCCTCGCTGGTGGGGGTGCATGACGTGATCGACACCGCACAGATCGCCAGCAACACCGTGAACATGACCGGCTTCACCGTGGTGATTTATCTCAGTCTGCTGGTGCTGTTCTTCGCTTATTGCTACCCGATTTCCCGTCTCACCCAACGCCTGGAGCGACGTTATGCCTTCTACTGAAACCGTCGCCGAGCCTCTGGTCAGCCTGCGCGACCTGCACCTGTCGTTCGGCAGCAACCCGGTGCTCAAAGGCATCGATCTCGATGTGCGCCGTGGTCAGGCGGTGTCGATCATCGGTCCGTCCGGCTCTGGTAAGTCGACGATTCTGCGCTGCATTACCGGGCTGTTGCGGCCCCAGCACGGCACTATCCGTGTCGGTACCACCGAGGTTCACACCCTGGCCCAGGAAGCCCAACGCATTGAATTGCGCAAGCGAGTGGGATTTGTCTTTCAGCAGTACAACCTGTTCCCGCATCTGTCGGTGCTCGAAAACCTGGTGATTGCGCCGCGCAAGGTGTTGGGGCGCAGCCGCCAGGAGGCGGAAAAAGAGGCACGTGCGCTGCTGGCCAAAGTGCGCATGGAACACAAGGCCGATGCTTATCCGGGCCAACTGTCCGGTGGCCAGCAACAGCGCGTGGCGATTGCGCGGGCGCTGGCGATGCGCCCGGAGTTGATCCTGTTCGATGAAGTGACCTCGGCCCTTGACCCGGAAACCGTCGGCGAGGTGCTGACGGTGATTCGCGAATTGACTGAAGAAGGCATGACCTGTGTGCTGGTCACCCACGAGATGCGTTTCGCCGAAGAAATCAGCGACATCGTCTATTTCACCGAAAACGGCGTGATCGTCGAACACGGCAGCGCCAAACAAATTTTCCAGCACCCGTCCAGCGAGCGTACGCGGGAATTCCTGCGTCATGCCCTGGGGGATCCGGGGCGCCGTCCCGTCATCGCCGACGACCCCTACCTGTTGACCAACCTGGGTCGCTACAGCCTGTCCGTTTAATACCGAGGAGCCTGTTCATGAGTACCGATAACCGTACCGCTGTCATCGAGGATTTCCTGAAGAAAATCCGCGTCATCAATCAACGGGGCGTCGACCGCGCCGCGCTGGTGGAAATCGTCGCCCTGCTCGAAACCCTGGCCGAGCGCCGCGACCTGTTTAACTTCGATGCGTTTCCCGCGCCCGTACCGGGGCAGGGCAGCACGGCGTTCCGCTACCGACTCAATGACGACGGCGACACGCCGACGCTGTACCTGAATTCGCTGTTGCCTGGCAAAAGTACGATTGCGCATAACCATGAAACCTGGGCGATCATCAGTGCCGTCGAAGGCGAGGAAATCAACTACGTTTACAGCCGTGACGATGAGGGTCGCGAGCCTGGCTTCACCACGTTGCACCTGGAAAAGGAAGTGGTCGTGCAACCCGGCACATCGATCTCGTTTCTCGGTGAAGACCTGCACGGCATTCGTGTCGAAGGTGAGCAAGCGACCCTGCATTTCCACCTCTACGGCCTGCCGCTGGAATCCCTCAACGGCCGCTACGGTGTGGAAGCAGATGGGCGCATCCTCAATTACAACGCCTCGCAAATGGCGCCGTCGATCAAGGCTTACGCATGATCGACCTTTACTACTGGCCCACAGGTAATGGCTTGAAAATCGGCATCCTGGTCGAAGAGCTCGGCCTGGATTACCGCGTGCTGCCGATCAATATCCGCGAGGGCGAACAGAAAAATGCGGCGTTCCAGCGGATCAGCGCCAATGGGCGAATTCCGGCGATAGTCGACCATGCGCCTGAGGGCTTGAGCGAACCGCTGAGCCTGTTCGAGTCCGGAGCGATCCTCAATTACCTGGCCGACAAGGCGGGGCGTTTTCTGCCGCCGACGGGCAGTGTCGAGCGGCAGAAAGTCCAGGAATGGTTGTTCTGGCAGGTGGGGCATATCACCCCGTACCTGAGCCAGTTGCAGCTGTTCAAAGAGAAGGCGCCGCAACCGTTGCTGTTCGCTCTGGACCTGCTCAATGCCGAAGCGACGCGGCTGTATACGGTGCTGGAAACGCGTCTGTCTGAAGTGCCTTACGTAGCGGGCGAATACTCCATCGCCGACATGGCGATCTTTCCGTGGATTCAGCCGCAGCGACAAGGGCAGGACCTGACGGACTTCCCGCACATCCATGCCTGGCGCGAACGCCTCAAGGCGCGGCCGGCTGTTCAGCGTGCCTATGCGAAGGGCCGCGATGTCGCGGCCAGCGAGCGCTCTCTGGCGCTTCAATAATTTCTATCAAGCGGGACTTCCATGAGCCAGACCGTAACCCCAGGGCAATTGCAGCAGTGGCTGTTCGACGGGCAGGAAATTGCCCTTTTTGATGTGCGCGAGCACGGACAGTATGGCGAAGCCCATCTGTTCTTCGGGGTAAACCTGCCCTATAGCCGACTGGAGCTGGAGGTCTGGCGTCTGGCGCCGAACCCAAAGGTTCGTTTGGTGATTTACGATCAGAACGGTGGAGATATCGCGGCACGCTCCGCCGAGCGCCTGCAAGCGTTGGGCTACGAGCACGTACACGTTCTCGAGGGCGGTGCCGATGGCTGGCAGGCCGCTGGTTTGCAACTGTTTGCCGGGGTGCATGTGCCGTCCAAGGCCTTTGGCGAGTTGGTGGAAGAAACCAGCCACACGCCGCATGTGACGGCGCAACAACTGGCCGAATGGCAGGCCCGGGGAGAGCCGTTGGTGGTGCTGGACGGCAGGCCGTTCGATGAATACCGCAAGATGACCATTCCCGGTTCAGTCTGCTGCCCGAACGGCGAACTGGGCTATCGCCTGCAGGATCTGGTGCCGGACGACCACACGCCTGTCGTGGTCAATTGCGCAGGGCGAACCCGCAGCATTATTGGCGCCCAGACCTTGATCAATCTGGGAGTGAAGAACCCGGTCTACGCCCTGGAAAACGGCACGCAAGGCTGGTATCTGGAAGACTTCCAGCTGGAGCATGGCAGCACCCGTCGCTATGCCGATGACGTGTCATCGAAAGCCTTGGCACAACAGCGTCTTGCCGCGCAAAAGCTGGCCGAACAGGCTGGGGCAAAAACCGTACTGGCCGCGCAGGTCGAGCAGTGGGCCGCGGATGTTACGCGCAGCCTGTTCCTATGCGATGTGCGTACAGCCGAAGAATTTGCCGCCGGCAGCCTGCCTGGTGCGCAACATACACCGGGTGGCCAGTTGATTCAGTCAACCGATCTGTATATCGGCGTGCGACAGGCACGGCTGGTGTTGATCGACAGCGATGGCGTTCGCGCACCGATTGTTGCCAGTTGGCTTCGGCAGCTGGGGCATGAGGCCTATGTGCTGGCAGGGGGGGTGAGCAGTGGCTTGGCGTTGCCCGCGTATCAGGCACCTGCATACCAAGCGTTGCCCGTGATATCGGCGAAGTCCCTGAGCGATGCTCTCAAGGACGATACGCTGGTAGTCATTGATCTGCGTCCGAGCATGAGCTATCGCAAAGCCCACATTGCCGGTTCACGCTGGTCGATCCGTTCGTTGCTGGCAAGCGATGTGGCTGGCGATCAGCGACCATTGGTGTTGCTGGCCGATGACCCGCGCCTCGCCGCTTTCGCAGCGCAGGTGTTGCCGGACACTCAGCGCGCACATGCTCGCTTGTTGGAGGGTGGTCTCGACGCCTGGCGTGCGGCGGGGTTCGCCGTGCAAGAGGACGCCAACACACCGCCTGATCATCAGTGTATCGATTTTCTGTTCTTTACCCATGATCGCCACTCTGGCAACAAGGACGCCGCGCGCCAGTACCTGGCGTGGGAAATAGGCCTGTTGGCGCAGATGAGCGCAAACGAAATCGCCAGCCTCAAGCCGCTGCGCGTGCAGCCTCAAGCCACCCTCGATGCACGGGTCCGTACGCGCCTGGTACATGCAGCGAGGACGGAAAAGGGCCAGGGCGGGCG